>NZ_JBFSUV010000060.1:17511-32968 GCF_041467515.1 Vibrio sp. 10N.247.311.12 | reverse complement strand
CCGTAGAGGACTTTCACCTCCTAGATCAACGCCATGCTCGGCGCACCATAAAAAAGCCGCTGACAAATCAGCGGCTTTTAAAAACATTAGCGAGTGACTAAGAAAGAATTACTTCTTCTTTTTCACTGCTTTTTTGTTTGGAAGGTCAGTGATTGAACCTTCGAATACTTCCGCAGCTAGACCAACAGACTCGTGTAGAGTTGGGTGAGCGTGGATAGTAAGAGCGATATCTTCTGCGTCACAACCCATTTCGATTGCTAGGCCGATTTCACCAAGAAGCTCACCACCGTTAGTACCAACAACAGCACCACCGATTACGCGATGAGTATCTTTATCGAAGATCATCTTAGTCATACCATCTGCACAGTCAGAAGCGATTGCACGACCAGAAGCAGCCCAAGGGAAAGTCGCCACTTCGTAGTTTAGGCCTTCCGCTTTCGCTTCTTTCTCAGTCTTACCTACCCAAGCAACTTCCGGCTCAGTGTACGCAATTGATGGGATTACTTTAGGGTCGAAGTAGTGCTTCTTACCAGAGATAACTTCAGCAGCTACGTGACCTTCATGCACACCTTTGTGAGCAAGCATTGGTTGACCAACAACGTCACCGATCGCGTGGATGTGAGGAACGTTTGTACGCATTTGCTTATCAACGTTGATGAAGCCACGCTCGTCAACTTCGATACCTGCTTTTTCAGCATCGATAAGTGCACCGTTTGGAACACGACCGATAGCAACAAGAACAGCATCGTAGCGCTCAGCTTCAGCTGGTGCTTTCTTGCCTTCCATTGAAACGTAGATACCGTCTTCTTTCGCTTCAACTGCAGTTACTTTAGTCTCAAGCATTAGCTTGAACTTGTTCTTGATACGCTTAGTGAAGACTTTAACGATGTCTTTATCCGCAGCAGGGATAACTTGGTCGAACATCTCAACTACGTCTACTTTAGAACCTAGAGAGTGGTAAACCGTACCCATTTCAAGACCGATGATACCACCGCCCATGATAAGCAGTTTTTCAGGAACTTCTTTCAGCTCAAGTGCATCCGTAGAATCCCAAATACGTGGGTCTTCATGTGGAATGAAAGGAAGTTTGATTGGGCGAGAACCCGCAGCAATGATTGCGTTATCGAAGTTAACAGTTGTTGCTTCGCCTTCGCCTTCAACAAGAATGCTGTTAGGACCAGTGAACTTACCGAAACCGTTAACAACAGTAACGTTACGCATCTTAGCCATACCGCCAAGGCCGCCAGTTAGTTGATCAACTACTTTTTCTTTCCAGATACGGATCTTGTTGATGTCCGTTTGTGGCTCGCCGAATACAACGCCGTGCTCTGCCATCGCTTTAGCTTCTTCGATTACTTTAGAAACGTGAAGAAGTGCTTTTGATGGAATACAACCAACGTTTAGACATACACCACCAAGAGTGCTGTAACGTTCAACTAGTACTGTTTCTAGACCTAAATCCGCACAACGGAATGCCGCTGAGTAACCAGCAGGACCTGAACCAAGTACAACAACTTGGGCTTTAATTTCTTTGCTCATTGTGACCTCTTGTAGTCATTATCCCTAACAGGCTGAGTAGATGTTCTTAAAATTATTGGGCTTTCAAACAGGAAACATTTTACAGAGATGTTAACAGTGTGAAAGTAGCTTTAAGTTAGCCTGTGAGCTAGACAACACTTCCCTTTCGCTTTATGAGAAAAGCGGGAACTGTTCTCTAAAAATAGTCTTTATATAAAGAATTAAGGTGACCCGAAAGCCACCTTAATAATTACTTTCTCAATTACAGTACTAGACGACGAATGTCAGATAGTGCGCTGTTTAGGAAAGTAATGAAGCGTGCACCTTCAGCACCATCGATCACACGGTGGTCGTATGATAGAGATAGTGGAAGCTGAAGACGTGGTTGGAACTCTTTACCATTCCAAACTGGCTTAATTTCAGACTTAGATACACCTAGGATACCTACTTCTGGAGCATTTACGATTGGAGTAAATGCAGTACCGCCAATACCACCAAGGCTAGAGATTGTGAAACAACCGCCTTGCATGTCTGCCGCTGTTAGCTTACCAGAACGTGCTTTCTTAGAAACAGCCATTAGCTCTTCAGATAGCTCGTAAATGCCTTTCTTGTTCACGTCTTTGAAGACAGGAACAACTAGACCGTTTGGTGTATCAACAGCGATACCCACGTTTACGTACTTCTTAAGAATGATGCTTTCGCCATCTTCAGAAAGAGAAGAGTTAAATGCTGGGAATGCTTCTAGCGCTTTAGCAACAGCTTTCATGATGAACACAAGTGGAGTGATCTTCATGCCAGTGTCTTTCTTCGCTTCGATTGCGTTCTGTTCTTTACGGAATGCTTCTAGCTCAGTGATGTCTGCGTTGTCCCATTGTGTAACGTGAGGGATCATTACCCAGTTACGGTGCAGGTTAGCACCAGAGATCTTCTTAATCTTAGAAAGCTTCTGAACTTCAGTTTCGCCGAACTTGCTGAAGTCAACTTTTGGCCATGGTAGTAGACCAAGAGCAGAACCGTCGCCGCCTTTGCCAGATGCAGCTGCACCAGACTCAAGACGCTTAAGTGCATCTTTAACGTAAGACTGAACGTCTTCTTTAAGGATACGGCTCTTACGACCAGTACCTTTAACCTTAGAAAGGTTAACGCCAAATTCACGAGCTAGACGACGAACTACTGGAGAAGCGTGCGCGTAGTCACCGTTCTCTTGGAAGTCGCCAGCTGCTGCAGGTGCTTCTGCTTTAGGAGCAGGTGCCGCCGCCGGAGCTGCTGCTTGTGCTGGAGCGGAAGCCACTACTGCTACTGGAGCTGCGCCTTCCACAACGAAAGTCATGATTAGAGAGCCAGTTGACACTTTGTCACCAGCTGCAATCTTGATCTCTTTTACTGTACCAGCGAATGGTGCAGGCACTTCCATTGAAGCTTTGTCGCCTTCAACAGTAATTAGAGATTGCTCTTCTTCTACTGTATCGCCAACCGCTACCATGATTTCAGTAACTTCTACTTCGTCACCACCGATATCAGGAACGTTCACTTCTTTCTCAGCAGATGCTGCTGGAGCCGCTGCAACTGGTGCCGCCGCTGGAGCAGGAGCTGCTGCAACTGGAGCGCCAGAACCTGCCACTTCAAATACCATCACTAGAGAACCAGTAGATACTGAATCACCAGAAGCGATCTTGATTTCTTTAACGATACCAGCGAATGGTGCAGGTACTTCCATTGAAGCCTTGTCACCTTCAACAGTAAGAAGAGATTGCTCTTCTTCTACTGCGTCACCGATAGCTACCATGATTTCAGTTACTTCAACTTCATCACCGCCAATATCAGGAACGTGAACTTCTTTAAGCTCTGCCGCTGCTGCCGCTGCCGCTGCAGGCGCAGCTACTGGAGCTGCCTCTGCTGCTGGAGCAGGTGCAGCTTCAGCTGCACCCTCGGCTTCGAAAATCATGATAAGAGAACCAGTAGAAACAGAATCGCCTTCAGCTACTTTAATTTCTTTAACGATACCCGCTTGAGACGCAGGAACTTCCATTGAAGCTTTGTCGCCTTCAACAGTGATCAGTGACTGCTCTTCTTCAACCTTGTCGCCAACGTTTACAAGAATCTCAGTTACTTCAACCTCGTCAGCACCGATGTCTGGTACATTAATTTCGATTGTCATTGTATTTACCTACCTTAATGCCAGTCTTATGCGTATTGCGGGTTAGTTTTTTCAGTGTCGATATCGAATTTAGCAATTGCTTCAACAACTACAGATTTCTCGATGTCACCACGTTTAGCCAGTTCAGTTAGAGCTGCAACTACGATGTAGCCAGCGTTAACTTCGAAGTGACGACGTAGGTTTTCACGGCTGTCAGAACGGCCGAAACCATCTGTACCAAGTACTTTATAAGACTCAGTTGGCATGTACGCACGTACTTGCTCAGCGTAGTTCTTCATGTAGTCAGTCACTGCGATTGCAGGTTCTTTACCAAGAACAGTTGTGATGTACGGTACTTTTTCTTCCGCTTCTGGGTGAAGCATGTTGTCACGCTCTACCGCTTGACCATCACGAGTTAGTTCGTTGAACGACGTTACAGAGAATACGTCAGATGCTACGCCGTACTCTTCACTTAGAATTGCAGCCGCTTTACGCGCTTCGTTCATAATAGTACCAGAGCTCATTAGTTGAACTTTGCCCTTAGCACCAGCGTGAGATTCAAGCTTGTAAATACCTTTACGGATGCCTTCTTCAGCGCCTTCTGGCATTGCTGGCATTGCGTAGTTCTCGTTCATTACTGTTAAGTAGTAGTAAACGTTTTCTTGCTCAGGACCGTACATGCGACGGATACCGTCTTGCATGATTACTGCTAGCTCGTAAGCGAATGTTGGATCGTAAGAGATACAGTTCGGGATAGTGTTCGCTTGGATGTGCGAGTGACCATCTTCGTGCTGTAGACCTTCACCGTTCAGTGTTGTACGACCAGCTGTAGCACCTAGTAGGAAGCCGCGAGCTTGTTGGTCACCTGCTAGCCATGCCATGTCACCAATACGTTGGAAACCGAACATAGAGTAGTAGATGTAGAACGGGATCATTGGTAGGTCGTTCGTGCTGTATGAAGTTGCCGCTGCAACCCATGAAGCCATAGAACCTAGCTCGTTGATACCTTCTTGAAGAACTTGACCAGATGTTGCTTCTTTGTAGTAAGAAACGATGCCTTTATCTTCAGGTGTGTATTCTTGACCGTGTGGGTTGTAGATACCAACCTGACGGAATAGACCTTCCATACCGAATGTACGAGCTTCATCACAGATGATAGGAACGATGTTCTTACCAATGTTCTTATCTTTAAGAAGGATGTTTAGCGTACGTACATAAGCCATAGTTGTAGAGATATCACGCTTCTGTTCACCTAGTAGAGGTGCGAATGCGTCTAGCTCAGGAACCTTGAACTCTTGAGTAAACTTAGGAAGACGTGCAGGTGTGTAACCGTGTAGAGCGTTACGACGAGCGTGCATGTATTCGTACTCAGGCGTACCTTCTTCCAATTTCAGGTAAGGAAGTTCAGCGATCTTCTCATCTGAAAGGATGTCTTGTAGGCCTAGGCGATCACGTAGGTGTTGAACATGAGTCATGTCCATTTTCTTAACACCGTGTGCAATGTTCTTACCTTCAGCTGCATCACCCATGCCGTAACCTTTAACAGTCTTAGCTAGGATTACAGTTGGCTTACCGTTTGTCTCTTTAGCATTGTTGAATGCAGCAAACAGTTTAGAAGAATCGTGACCACCACGCTTAAGAGCGAAGATTTCGTCATCAGTCATGTCTGCAACTAGTGCAGCTGTTTCTGGGTACTTACCAAAGAAGTGCTCACGTACGTATGCGCCATCTTTAGATTTGAATGTTTGGTAGTCACCATCGATAGTTTCGTTCATTAGTTGAAGAAGCTTACCAGTAGTGTCTTTAGCTAGTAGAGAATCCCAGTTGCTACCCCAGATAACTTTAACAACGTTCCAACCTGCACCTTTGAATAGGCCTTCAAGTTCTTGGATGATGCTGCCGTTACCCATTACAGGGCCGTCTAGACGCTGTAGGTTACAGTTGATTAGGAAACATAGGTTGTCTAGCTTCTCACGCGCAGCGAAAGAGATAGCACCACGTGATTCTGGCTCATCCATCTCACCGTCACCTAGGAACGCGTATACGCGTTGCGCTGAAGTTTCTTTCAGGCCACGGCCGTCAAGGTACTTAAGGAAGCGCGCTTGGTAGATAGCAGAGATAGGGCCAAGACCCATAGATACTGTCGGGAACTGCCAGAACTCAGGCATCAGTTTCGGGTGCGGGTAAGAAGGGATACCTTTACCATCAACTTCTTGACGAAAGTTATCTAGCTGTTCTTCAGTTAGACGACCTTCAACGAATGCACGAGAGTAGATACCTGGAGAGATGTGACCTTGGTAGTAAACTAGATCGCCACCGTCTGTCTCGTTTGGAGCACGGAAGAAGTGGTTGAAACATACTTCGTAGAACGCTGCTGCTGACTGGTAAGAAGCCATGTGACCACCAAGGTCTAGGTCTTTCTTAGAAGCACGCAATACGATCATGATTGCGTTCCAGCGAATAATCGAACGAATACGACGCTCAAGAGTTACGTCACCAGGGTAAGCTGGCTCTTGTGCTGCTGGAATTGTGTTGATGTAGTTTGTGTTGATGCCTGTAGCCATATCAACACCATCTAAACGCGCTTTATCTAGAACTTGTTCTAGTAAAAACTGTGCACGTTCTACACCTTCTTCACGTACTACTGACTCAAGAGCTTCTAACCAATCTTGAGTTTCCAGAGCATCAACGTCATGCTTCATGTCAGACATGGCGATCTATCCTTTTTGTTAGTTGGATTCTACTAAACACGTAAAAAGCCGAAGTATTACGGCTATTTACCCTGTTGAATTCGACGTAGAGAACGTTCGCGGCGCGACTCTTCCTTCGTCAAATCCAGCAATGTTTCTTCGATGTAAGCTAAATGAGAGTGTGACATTTCACGCGCCTTCTCAGGCTGGCCAGAAACGATCGCATCTACGATATTAGCTCGATGTATACTCACTTTCTCCACAACGTCTTTACGACGATGCAACAGCTTTAAATTTTCTAAGACATTTTGTTCGAGTAACGGAGCCAAGCTACGAACAATGTGCAATAACACCACATTGTGCGCTGCCTCTGTTAAAGCAATAAGAAAAGCCATCACTGCTGCAGATTCGGCTTCAATATCACCCTTATCTTGCGCACCGCGAATTTTTTCTTGGCATGCTTGAATTCGAGCAAAGTCTTCATCAGTTCCACGCAATGCCGCGAAGTAAGCCGAAATCCCTTCCATCGCATGACGCGATTCCAACAAGTCTAGTTGGGTTTCAGAATGGGACGACAACAAATTAAGCAAAGGATCTGAAAAGCTTTTCCAGATATTTTCGCTAACAAACGTACCTCCACCTTGACGGCGAGTAAGCAAGCGTTTTGCTTCTAAACGTTGTATCGCTTCTCGGATTGAAGGACGAGACACATCGAACTGTTTCGCCAGTTCGCGCTCAGGCGGCAGCTGCTGCCCTGGAGCCAGTGTTCCTTCCACTATCAACCTTTCTAACTCTTGTTCGATAACATCGGAGAGTTTTGGCTGACGAATCCTTTGATAAGCCATAGTTTGTTGTTCTTCTTTTTCTTCGCTGACAATTGGTAATACCAATTTTAAGTTGGGCAGAAATTAACATAATTAAAACGCCACTGTCCAGCCTAAAATTGACCTGCATCATAGAATACAGCGTGAATTAACCATGATTTAACAAATGAAATTTAAAACAGCAACCAAATTGGTCTTACCATTTACAGGGGTAATACTTTTGGGGAGTGTTCGTGCTAGAAAGTTTCAGGATAAAAATGAATTGTTTCAGAAAGATTAGCGTCACTTGTTTAAAAACCGAACCAAGCGCACATTTAGGGTGGAAATTCTGTTCATAAATTTTAATAAATGAGTGTTTGATAAGCTCGTCACACTCTCAATTTATTGATGCGCTTCTCTTCACCACTTTCTTTACATCGCAACAACAAAAATTCACAAGTCATTATGATAGGCGTTGACTATTCAACGCCCACCAGCGGTAAGGCTATCGTCAAAAACAGAGGCCTAAGCTTGGAGCTTTCTTTTAAATTTTTGCCAATCGAACACCAAGCCAGGGTCAGTTTTACGCAGGGGTGCTATGTATTGATGGCCAGTGATACGTTCGCTGGTGATTTGAGGGAACGTCGATACTATCGTTTCTGTTAATTTGGCAAGCGCTTGATACTGCTGCTCGCTATAAGCCACAAAGTCACTGCCTTCCAGTTCAATACCAATCGAATAATCATTACACCTTTCACGCCCTGCAAAGCTCGACTGGCCAGCATGCCAAGCTCGGTCTAAGAAAGAAACGAACTGCACCACTTCCCCATCGCGACGAATCAAACAGTGCGCCGACACGCCCATTTGGTGAATCACCTTAAAAAACGGGTGTTCCTTCGGGTCGAGTTTGCCCGTAAAAAACAGTTCTATGTAAGGCCCACCAAATTGACCCGGAGGTAAACTAATGTTGTGAACCACCAGCAGAGAGATATCGTCGGCACTCGGTCGAGCATCAAAATACGGGGAAGGAACATGCCGAGCGTTGTCGTACCATCCGTTAGAGCTGATCGTCATCTTGGTCTCACTTTCGTTTCTGCTAGCACAATAAGATGTGACCTTGCCCATAGAGCAGTCGCGCTAGCCTCTTTAATTTGAAGTTAAGCAAGAGTATCATTCCATTCCCACTCCCTTTCAAGATTAGATTTGCGATGAAAAACACACATAACAGCCACCAACGCCTTGACTACTTAAAAGAGCAACTGCCTCTAGAGATCACTCGTGCAGTCGCTGAGACCATCAAAGAAGATCTAGGTGGAACGTTAGATCCAGCGGCTGATATTACGGCAAGTCTAATCCCTGCAGACGCAATCAACAGTGCAACTATTATTACCCGTGAGCACGGCATGTTCTGCGGTAAAGCTTGGGCAGATGAAGTGTTTAAGCAATTGGGCGGTGAAGTGACTATCGAGTGGAATGTAGAAGATGGCGACAAGGTTGAACCAAACCAAACGCTTTGCACGCTAACTGGCCCAGCACGCGCGCTATTAACGGGTGAGCGCAATGCAATGAATTTCATTCAAACGCTATCTGGTTGTGCGACTACGACGGCTACCTACGCGGACAAAATCAAACACACCGAATGCCGCTTGTTAGATACACGTAAAACGATTCCTGGCCTGCGCAGCGCACTAAAATACGCAGTCGCTTGTGGCGGCGGTTTCAACCACCGTATTGGGGTTTTCGATGCTTACCTAATCAAAGAAAACCACATCATCGCTTGTGGTGGTATTGAGAAAGCTATTTCAACAGCAAAAGAGCTAAACCCGGGTAAGCCTGTAGAAGTGGAAACTGAGAGCCTAGAAGAGCTAGAGCAAGCGATCAGCGCTGGCGCAGACATCATCATGCTAGATAACTTCACCACAGACATGATGCGTGAAGCTGTGAAAATCAACGCTGGACGTGCTGCGCTAGAAAACTCAGGTAACGTGACTCTAAACACCATTGCTGAGTTCGCTGAAACGGGCGTTGATTACATCTCGGTAGGTGCACTGACTAAGCACCTTAAAGCAATGGATCTATCAATGAGATTCAAAGCGTAATTGGCTGAATAATAAATAATTTATGTAAAGGCACTGTTTATAGCGGTGCCTTTTTTATTGCCTGAATTATCAGTATTTCAAGCAGTTATTTAAGTTGATCGCATAAATTTGCGTGCTATATGAAACACTACACCAATAAATACCAAACCACTCGCGACCACACCTGAACACCATTCCACTACCCCACCTCAACTTCTATTCTTTCCATCAACCAGTGCCTGCACTGAAACAAACTAAAGAATGGAATTAGATAATGAATAACAAGAACAAAAGAACGAACCAAAAAGGCTTTACGCTGATTGAATTGATGATTGTAGTGGCAATTATTGGTGTGTTGTCGGCAATCGCAGTTCCAGCTTATAAAGATTACGTATCGAAGAGTGAGGCATCATCTGCTCTTGCGACTTTAAAGTCACTGCAAACACCAGCAGAACTTACCTTTCAAGCTGAGGGAGCTCTTAGTAGCGCAATCTCAGCTCTTGGAGTTTCATCAGGCTCCAACACATTAGGTACTTTAAGCATTAGCAACGTAGGTTCATCAACAGTTTCTCCAGCAATTCTATTTACATTTAACGGCGGCTCACTAAACAGTGCTACTTTAACATTATCTCGTGATGCGACAACTGGTTGGGCTTGTACTAAATCGACAGCCGTTCCTGATTTAGATGGTTGCCGTTAAGTGCTAACCAACCTCCCAACCGTTCTCCGTCAGGCTGGCTTACTTAGCCTGACTCAAGAACGATCCGTGGCGGAACATGTACAAGCTTCAGGTATTTCAACACCTGAAGCTTTACTCGTTCTTGATCTCTTCAGCGGCGATTCCTTAGCAAACAACATTAAAACCATCTTCGGCTTACCGTTAATACAACTCGTCAATACTGACTATGAAGCCTTATGTGACCAATTAGGACTTCGAGAACTGATTACCAAGTATCGCGCCATTCCAATTTCAGTCTCTAGCTCGACTCTCACACTCGCCTCCGCCGACCCTACCGATTTACAAGCGGAAGATGACTTTCGATTTGCGACGGGATTACAGATTGAATTGGTTGTCGCAAACTACTCTGAATTAGAGGGTGCAATACGAAAATTGTATGGTCGTTCTATTTCCGGGCAATACTCCAAACGCAAAGAGATCACCCAAGATGAGCTAGCTAACCTCGTCAAGGTATCTGACGACGAAATAACGTCGATAGAAGATCTCAGCCAAGATGACTCTCCTGTGAGTCGCTTTATCAATCAGATACTGGTTGATGCGGTGCGTAAAGGCGCATCGGACATCCACTTCGAACCTTATGAAGAAAACTACCGCGTACGTCTACGTTGCGATGGCATCCTTGTCGAGATCCAACAACCCGCCTCTCATTTAAGCCGTCGTCTGTCAGCTCGCTTAAAGATCCTCGCTAAACTCGATATTGCCGAACGTCGCTTACCTCAAGATGGCCGTATCAAACTGCGTTTAAATGACGAACTGGCAATTGATATGCGCGTATCAACGCTGCCTACCTTATGGGGCGAGAAGATCGTACTGCGATTGCTTGATAGCAGTGCGGCCAATCTCGATATAGACAAGCTCGGTTACAGCGAGGCTCAAAAAGCCCTCTACCTCAATGCACTAAAGCGCCCGCAAGGGATGATCTTAATGACCGGGCCAACCGGCAGCGGTAAAACGGTTTCTCTTTATACTGGACTTCGAGTACTCAACACCTCTGAACGCAACATCTCAACAGCTGAAGACCCAGTAGAGATTAACCTGTGTGGTATCAATCAGGTACAGGTGACGCCTAAGATTGGCTTTGGTTTCGCCGAGGCACTACGATCGTTTTTACGACAAGACCCAGACATCGTGATGGTTGGAGAAATCCGAGATTTAGAAACCGCCGAAATCGCGATCAAAGCCTCCCAAACCGGGCATTTAGTACTTTCAACACTACACACTAACTCAGCCGCAGAAACCGTGACTCGGCTTGCTCATATGGGAATAGAGCCCTTCAACCTTGCTTCGTCATTGAGCCTAATCATAGCCCAACGACTGGCAAGACGCTTGTGCAACCATTGCAAAGAAACAGACGACTCGCCGGACATATTTCTGCGTCACTCGATTCCTAACAGCCAAATAATCTACAAAGCTAACTCTCAAGGGTGTAATGAATGTAACCAAGGTTACTCAGGTCGAGTGGGTATCTATGAAGTGATGCCGTTTACCGACAAGCTAAAAACCAGCCTTATCAATAAACCCAATGCGCTAGCGATTGAAGATCTCGCACGTCGAGAAGGCATGAGAACTTTACAAGAGTCAGGGATAGATAAACTGCTTGAAGGCACCACCAGCTACCAAGAGCTACAACGTGTTCTATACCTATAATTCACGGAGCGAAAATGAGTAGTAAAAGCAAACAATCACAACTAAAAAGCTATCACTGGAAAGGAATTAACAGCTCAGGCAAGAAAGTGTCTGGGCAGACCTTAGCGCTCACCGAATTGGAAGTACGAGAAAAGCTCAAAGAACAGCATATTCAGATTAAGAAAATCAAAAAGAAAAGTATTTCAGCCGTCACTCGTTTAACCCATAGAGTCAAAGCCAAAGACATCACTATTTTGACTCGACAGCTTGCTACCATGCTCGCCACTGGTGTGCCTATCGTGCAAGCCATCAAGTTGGTGTCAGACAATCACCGCAAAGCTGAAATGAAATCAATTTTATCGCATATTTGCAAAGGTGTAGAAGCCGGAACGCCAATCTCAAAAGCGATGCGAACTGCAAGCCGCCACTTTGATGACCTCTATACTGATTTGGTCGCCACAGGCGAGCTCTCCGGTAACCTCGCACAAGTGTTCGAACGCTTGGCGACCTATAGAGAAAAGAGCGAGCAGTTAAAATCCAAAGTCGTCAAAGCACTCATCTACCCCGCGATGGTGGTCACCGTTGCACTGACCGTTTCTTATTTAATGCTGACCATGGTGATTCCAGAGTTCGAGTCGATGTTTTCAGGCTTTGGCGCCGACCTGCCTTGGTTCACCCAACAAGTACTCTACCTTTCCCATTGGATGCAGGCTTACAGTTTTTATACGGCTGTAGGCATCGGGCTTGTTGTCTTGATTATTTGCCAACTGTGTCAGCGTTCCCACTCGATCAAACTGTCTGTTAGTCGGCTAGGATTACGCTTTCCTGTTCTCGGCGGCGTATTAGCCAAAGCCTCCATTGCCAAATTCAGCCGAACCTTATCGACCAGCTTTAGTTCTGGCATTCCGATTTTAATGAGCCTTAAAACCACAGCCAAAACCGCAGGCAACCTGCATTATGAATCGGCCATCATTGAGGTTCACCGAGAAACGGCTGCTGGCATGCCGATGTACATTGCAATGCGCAATACCAATGCCTTCCCTGAAATGGTGTTACAGATGGTGATGATCGGTGAAGAGTCAGGAAACCTTGATGATATGCTCAATAAAGTAGCCTCGATTTACGAGTTTGAAGTCGACAACACCGTCGACAATTTGGGCAAGATTCTAGAGCCACTGATCATCGTGTTTTTAGGCACTGTCGTTGGCGGGCTTGTGGTTGCGATGTACTTACCGATCTTTAATCTTATGAGTGTGTTAGGATAGTTAAAGCAACTAAACACCCATGAGTAGCAATCTCTGCTCACCTTGATTAAGTGGTAAAGGACACTATGGAAGTATTTCACTACTATCCTTGGCTATTCCCCGTATTAGCTTTCATTTTTAGCCTTCTTATCGGCAGCTTCCTCAACGTAGTCATACACCGTTTACCGATTATGATGGAACGCGAATGGCAACAAGAGTGCTCGGAATATTTCTCTCAATATAAAATTCCAGCGCCAGAGGGAAAGTTCAATCTCAGCATTCCTCGCTCTACCTGCCCGAAGTGCAAAACCCAATTAAGAATCGTCGACAATATCCCAGTCTTAAGCTGGTTGTTCTTAAAGGGTAAGTGCCATAGCTGTGCTAATCCAATCAGTGCTCGCTACCCTTTGGTCGAACTGCTTACCGCAATACTTTGCACAATGGTTGCTAGCCACTTTGGTTTCAGTTACTACGCCATTGCTTTGATTTTTTTCACCTTCGCACTGATTACCGCGACCTTTATCGATCTCGATACCATGCTGTTACCCGATCAAATCACCTTGCCTTTAGTATGGTCCGGTATCGCTTTAGCATTGTTTAATATCAGCCCAGTATCGCTGCAAGATTCTGTGGTTGGCGCAATGGCTGGCTACCTGGCTCTGTGGTCTGTTTATTGGTTGTTCAAACTACTGACAGGCAAAGAAGGCATGGGTTACGGTGACTTCAAACTCCTGGCTGCGCTTGGCGCATGGCTTGGTTGGCAGCACCTACCGATGATCATCCTTTTATCTTCGCTTGTTGGCCTTGTGTTTGGTTTAATTCAACTTCGCTTGAAACAGCAAGGCATAGATAAAGCCTTTCCATTTGGGCCCTACCTTGCGATTGCGGGTTGGGTAAGCTTGATGTGGGGTAACGACATCATGGGTTGGTATTTCACTTCTGTACTAGGAATTTAACCATGGCAATCATTATCGGATTAAGCGGTGGTATCGCCAGTGGCAAAACTACGGTCGCTAACCTGTTCAATGAGCATTTTAATATAGATATTGTTGATGCTGATATCGTGGCACGTGAAGTGGTTGCGCTGGGCAGTGTCGGCTTAAAACAGATTACAGAACACTTTGGTGAGTCTATCTTGCTTGACGATGGAACACTCAACCGAAGTAGGCTGCGTGAGCTGATCTTCTCAGATCCTAAAGAAAAGCAGTGGCTCAATGATCTTCTTCATCCCATGATCCGTGACAAAATTGACAGTGACCTGTCTAAAATCACATCCCCGTATGGTTTATTAGTTGCACCGCTATTGGTGGAAAACCAAATGCAAGGCATGGCCGATCGCGTTTTAATCGTTGATGTGCCTACAGAAGTGCAAATAGAACGCACAATGAGTCGTGACAATGTTTCTAAGGAACAGGTTGCCGCAATTTTAAAATCACAGGCTTCAAGAGAACAACGCTTAGCAGTTGCAGATGACGTGATTAAAAACCATACTAAAAACCAAGAACTTTTGCCTCAAATCACAGATTTACATCAAAAGTATCTGGCAATCAGTGCTGTAGATGGGTCAGAATAGAACAATGTTGAATGAAGGTTTGCTCGATGATCACCCATAAATTTGAACATCCTCTAAATGAGAAAACACGCATCTACTTAAGAGTCGAATCACTCTTGAGGCAGCTACACTTGTCTTCTACATTTTCTGATGCTCAACAGTATCAACTCTTTTTCCGTTCCATCTTTGATCTGATTGAAATCTTCGAACAGATCCAACTCAAGAGCGAACTCGCAAAAGATATTGAGAAGCAACGTGTAACCTACAAAAGCTGGTTGGATGTTGAAGGTGTCGATCAAGAGATGCTGACATCACTACTTAATGACATTGGTAACATCTATCGTGATCTGATGCAGGCAGAGCGTTTTGGCCAGTCACTTAAGGAAGACCGCTTCCTGAGTGCCATTCGCCAACGCTTTAATCTTCCAGGTGGCTCATGCTGCTTTGATTTACCGGCACTGCATTATTGGCTGCACCTTCCTCTCGATAAGAGAATGAGAGATGCTAAAGCGTGGATGGATAGCTTACAACCTCTGTATGAAGCGCTAACACTGTGGTTGAAGCTCACCAGAGAGACGGGTCACTTTAAAGAGCAAATCGCTCGCGCTGGCTTCTTCCAGAGCGATGCCGATGAAGCGAATATCCTTCGTCTATCTATTCCAATGCAATATGGTGCCTACCCGATGATCTCAGGTCACAAGAACCGCTTTGCTGTTAAGTTCATGAGCTTTGAAACAGGGCAAGCCTGTACTCAAGACATTGAATTTGAATTGGCTATCTGCACCTAATTAATTTTCTTTTTTTAGTTTGGCTTGAGTCTTCACTCGAGCCTAAACTCACTATTATTACACCTTCAAATTAAGAATCACTATGTCGAAGAAAATCACCATCGTTAAATGCCCTCAATGTAATGCTGACGTTGAATGGGGCGAACAAAGCCCGCACCGCCCGTTTTGCAGCAAGCAATGTCAGATGATTGATTTCGGTGAATGGGCAGACGAAGAGAACAGCATCGCTGGCGCACCAGATATGTCAGATAGCGATGGTTGGTCGGAAGATCCGTACTAAGC
>NZ_JBFSUV010000060.1:0-17412 GCF_041467515.1 Vibrio sp. 10N.247.311.12 | reverse complement strand
CGAGTAGCGAGTAGCGAGTAGCGAGTAGCGAGTAGCGAGTAGCGAGTAGCGAGTAGCGAGTAAATTTTGAAGGGTTGGCGTTTAACGTCAATCCTTTTTTATTGCCTATAACACGGCGCTAGTAGAGATTCCCTACTCCTTCCTTCGTCAGTCTAGGGAATGACGGTTAAATATGAGTTTCGTCTGGTTTGTCATCCTCAAGAGTGAGGTACGAGCGAATTGGGGATCTCTTACCTGCTAAGCTCCAAATAACAGACACAAAAAAGCGGAGCCAAATGGCTCCGCTTTTATCGATAGAATGCAAAAAGAATTACTTCTTAGTAAGCTTCTCTTTAATACGAGCTGACTTACCAGAACGCTCACGTAGGTAGTACAACTTGGCACGACGTACTGCACCACGGCGTTTAACTTCGATGCTATCAACCATTGGAGAGTGAGTTTGGAACGCACGCTCTACGCCTTCACCGTTCGAGATCTTACGAACTGTGAATGCAGAGTGTAGACCACGGTTACGAATAGCGATTACAACGCCTTCGAAAGCCTGTAGACGCTCACGGTCACCTTCTTTTACCTTAACCTGAACTACAACAGTGTCACCTGGTGCGAATTTAGGAAGGTCTGATTTTAGTTGCTCTTCTTCAAGAGCCTTGATGATGTTGCTCATTTGTATAAATTCCTAGAATAAACTGATACTAAATTTAATAGGTTACTGCTTGCTTTTCGTTAAGAGCGTTGCTCTTTAATGAATTCAGCCAGTAATTGTTCCTGTTCGTCAGTCAGAGCTAGGTTTTCCAGGAGTTCTGGTCTTCTTAGCCAAGTTCGGCCCAACGATTGTTTTAATCGCCAGCGACGAATGTCCTTATGGTTTCCAGACTTGAGTACCGATGGTACATCTTTATCGTCTAGCACCTCAGGGCGCGTATAATGGGGACAATCTAGCAAACCATTTGCAAAAGAATCTTCTTCTGCTGAAGCGAAATCTCCAAGTACACCCGGAACAAACCGAGATACTGAATCAATCAGCGTCATGGCTGGCAGTTCGCCACCCGTCATCACAAAATCTCCAATCGACCATTCTTCGTCAACTTCAGATTCAATGATGCGCTCATCTACCCCTTCATAGCGACCACAAATAAGAAGTAAATTCTCGTTTGTTGCCAGCTCTTCAACACCTTTCTGGTCGAGTTTACGACCTTGAGGTGAAAGATAGATGACTTTCGTCTTTCCCGGTGCTGCTTGCTTGGCAGTTTTGATAGCGTCGCGCAAAGGCTGAACCATCATTAACATGCCAGGACCACCACCGTAAGGTCTGTCATCAACAGTGCGATGTTTATCATGAGTGAAATCACGAGGATTCCATGTCTCAATAGATAAAAGACCTTTTTTAACCGCTTGACCTGTTACTCCAAAATCAGTAACAGAACGGAACATTTCAGGAAAAAGGCTAATAATGCCAACCCACATGTGTTCTCTCGCTCTGTAATTTGGAGTTAGAATCCAGGATCCCAGTCAACTTCGATCCGGCGAGCTTCGCGATCAACTTTCTTGATCACTTGCTCTTCAAGGTACGGTACTAACCGTTCCTTTTGGCCAAAAGCATCTTTAAGATTTGCTTTGATTACTAGAACATCGTTCGAGCCAGTTTCTAATAGGTCAGTGACCTCACCAAGGTCGTAACCTTTAGTGGTAAAAACTTGCATACCGAACAATTCGCGCCAGTAGAATTCATCTTCTGACAATTCAGGTAACGAAGCAGGGTCAATAGCAATTTCAAAGTTAGTCATCAGTTGCGCGTCTTCACGAACATCTAATCCCGCTAGCTTACATACATAACCTTGGCCATGACGTTTCCAGCTCTCAACTTTGTACTCAACCCACTTACCCTTTAGGTTTAAATACCAAGGGCTGTAATCAAATATGCTTTCAGCATTGTCTGTGTAGGAGAACACTTTGAGCCAGCCACGAATACCATAGGTAGACCCAAGTTTACCCATGACAATTCTATTATTTTGCTCGCTCATAGTTTCTTTACCCTTCATCGACATAAGCTATTTCTCTTTAAAAAAGAATTAAGCCGCTTTTTGAGCGTCTTTAACTAGCTTAGCTACACGATCAGATAGAGATGCGCCTTGACCAACCCAGTGGTTAACACGATCTAGGTCTAGACGTAGACCTTCTTCTTGACCTTGAGCTGTAGGGTTAAAGAAACCTACTTTCTCGATGAAACGGCCAGTTGCAGCGTTACGGCTATCCGCAACTACGATTTGATAAAATGGGCGCTTCTTTGCACCGTGACGTGCCAAACGAATGGTTACCATGTCGTCCTCTTTGCTTTCTTAATAAAATAATTAACCCCAAGTATAAGTAAATAGCTTGGGGTCTCGTGCCAAATTAAAGCCCCGGAATTTTACTCTTATTCCGGTGCAATGCAAGGGCTTTAGCTATTTTTTCACCAACATAGCTGCCGTACACTTTCTGTGACACGGCTAACACTATGAAAAGTAACGTAGCTAAAGCTTACATTTGTAGATTATCGACCAAACGGGTTAAAGCCACCACCCATTCCGCCCATACCTCCACCGCCGCCCATCATGCCTTGCATGTTGCGCATCATGCCTTTCATGCCACCTTTCTGCATCTTCTTCATCATCTTCTGCATTTGGGTGAACTGCTTAAGCATACGGTTTACATCTTGTACCTGTGTACCAGAACCAGCGGCAATACGCTTTTTGCGTGAGCCTTTGATTAAGTCAGGGCGTTGACGCTCTTTCATGGTCATAGAGTTGATGATCGCTTCCATTTGCTTGAACATCTTGTCATCAACTTTATCTTTAACGTTATCTGGTAGCTGAGACATGCCTGGAAGCTTATCCATCATGCCCATCATGCCGCCCATGTTTTGCATCTGACCTAGTTGTTCACGGAAGTCTTCAAGGTCAAAGCCTTTCTTCTCTTTGAACTTCTTAGCCAGTTTCTCTGCTTTCTCGGTATCAACGTTTTTCTGTAGGTCTTCAATAAGAGACAGTACGTCGCCCATACCTAAGATACGAGAAGCAACACGATCTGGGTGGAACGGTTCTAGTGCGTCAGTCTTTTCACCAACACCCAAGAATTTAATCGGCTTGCCTGTGATATGACGAACAGACAGAGCAGCACCACCACGCGCATCACCATCAACTTTCGTCAAGATAACACCGGTTAGTGGTAGCGCATCACCAAAGGCTTTTGCAGTGTTCGCAGCATCTTGACCTGTCATTGCATCAACAACGAACAGTGTCTCTACTGGTTTAATTGCAGTATGAAGCTCTTTGATCTCGCCCATCATCTCTTCATCGATAGCCAAACGACCCGCAGTATCGACAAGTAGCACGTCGTAGAATTTCTTCTTCGCGTGGTCGATTGCAGCGTTTGCAATATCAAGAGGTTTTTGATCAGCTGAAGATGGGAAGAAGTCTACGCCAACATCGCTTGCTAACGTTTCAAGCTGTTTGATTGCCGCTGGACGGTAAACGTCGGCAGACACAACCAAGACTTTCTTCTTGTCACGCTCAGTTAGAAGCTTAGATAGCTTACCTACCGATGTGGTTTTACCCGCACCTTGTAGACCCGCCATTAAGATAACGGCTGGCGGCTGCGCTGCTAGGTTAAGAGCCTCGTTAGACTCACCCATCACCGCTTCAAGTTCAGCTTGAACGATCTTAATGAATTCTTGACCAGGCGTTAGAGATTTAGAAACCTCAACACCCACAGCGCCTTCTTTTACGCGCTTAACAAAATCGCGGACAACGGGCAGTGCAACGTCGGCTTCAAGTAGCGCCATACGTACTTCACGCAGCGTCTCTTTAATATTGTCTTCGGTCAGACGACCTTTACCGCTGATGTTCTTCAGCGTTTTGGATAGACGATCCGTTAAATTATCAAACATAGTTTTCTCTTCGCTCAAAACTGCGACTATTACTGTGAGTATACATTAGCGCGGATTAGAGTCATACCCGTTGTAGAGCGTTAATCATCCGTGCTTGTGATGTGAGACATTATTCACTTGGAATTGAATGAGGTTCGCCATAGCCCCAAAGAGCGATGCGAGGTATAATTCGCCAATTAGTAATCATTAAAATGGATACCATGGACAGTCTTATTGCGATCGCAGCAGCCTTTCTTTATACAATGGCGATTTCCACGATCATTCCAGGTCTCGTGCACCAAACAGGAATCCGTGTAAAAACGGTGTTTATCAGCGCATTACTTGCTCTAGCTTTCCATGCTTGGTTGCTTGGCGATTTGATTTTTAATGCCAGTGGCCAAAACCTCAGTATCTTGAACGTTGCTTCATTAATCAGTTTAATCATATCTGTGGTAATGAGCGGTGCAATGCTCAAAACCCGTCTGTGGTTTATCTTACCCGTCGTCTATAGCTTCGCTGCGCTGAACTTGATGGCTGCCACTTTTCTTCCAAGCACCTTCATCAAACATCTAGAGAATGACCCAAAACTGCTCGTGCACATCTCTTTGGCTCTATTCTCATACGCAACGTTAACTATCGGTGCGCTATACGCCCTGCAACTTGCGTGGCTAGATCACAAACTTAAAAAGAAAAAAGCCTTAGTGATAAACCCTAACCTACCTCCTTTAATGATGGTGGAAAGACAGCTTTTCAAGATCATTTTGATTGGTAATGGCTTATTAACAGGTACCTTGTTAACGGGTCTCATCTTCGTGCAAGATATGTTTGCTCAAGGAAAGGCACACAAGGCTGTGTTGTCTTTTATCGCTTGGGTTATCTACTCCATCCTTCTGTGGGGTCACTATCAGAAAGGTTGGCGTGGACAGAAAGTCACTTGGTTCGCACTGGCCGGCGCCAGCATGCTCACATTAGCCTACTTCGGTAGCCGCTTCGTCCAGGAAATCATCCTGAACTAGTCTGTAAAATAAAGGCAAGGTCTCACATACCTTGCCTTTAAAATATTGAGTGCAATACATTCAATTGACATCTCGACCATGTTCGGTCATAAATTAATCAAGATACACAAATAGGAAAAGAATAGTTTTGGACGACATATCAACGGGTATCTTATTTGCGCTACTCGCGTGTCTCATTGTAATTTCTGGTTATTTCTCTGGTTCCGAAACGGGCATGATGTCCCTGAACCGCTACCGTTTAAAGCACTTGGCCAATACGGGTCATAAAGGTGCCAAACGTGTAGAAAAACTTCTGAACCGCCCAGACAGATTGATTGGCCTCATCCTCATCGGCAACAATCTCGTCAACATTCTTGCATCTGCGATCGCTACTATTCTTGGTATGCGCATCTACGGGGATATCGGTGTGGCTATCGCTACTGGTACCCTGACTCTCGTGATCCTAGTATTCGCCGAGGTAACCCCAAAGACCATCGCTTCTCTATTTCCTGAACGTGTCTCTTACGCGAGTAGTATCCTTTTGATGATACTGATGAAGGTGCTATCACCATTGGTGATCTTAGTGAACTTCATTACCAACGGCTTCATTCGTATCTTAGGCGTTAAAGCCAGCCATGATGCAACCGACCACTTGAGCTCCGAAGAGCTTAGAACCGTGGTAAATGAAGCCGGTAGCTTAATCCCTCAACGTCACCAAGATATGTTGGTGTCTATTCTGGATTTAGAGCACGTCACCGTGAACGACATCATGGTGCCGCGTAATGAGATTACTGGTATCGACATCAATGACGACTGGAAATCGATCGTTCGTCAACTTACCCACTCGCCTCATGGTCGCGTAGTGCTGTACCGTGACCAAATAGATGAAGTGGTCGGCATGCTTAGGCTGCGTGAAGCTTACCGTCTGATGCTTGAAAAGAACGAATTCAATAAAGAAACCCTGTTGCGTGCCGCGGATGAGATCTACTTTATTCCTGAAGCGACACCACTCAATATTCAACTGCTTAAGTTTCAACGCAATAAGCAGCGCATCGGTTTGATTGTTGATGAGTATGGCGACATCAATGGTCTGGTTACATTAGAAGATATTCTAGAAGAGATCGTAGGTGAGTTTACCACCTCAATCACCCCAAGCTTATCTGAAGAGATTACTCCGCAAAGCGATGGCAGCTTCTTGATTGAAGGCAGTGCCAATATCCGAGATATCAACAAAGGCTTACAGTGGGCACTGCCTACCGATGGCCCAAGAACGCTGAATGGTTTGATACTGGAACATCTTGAAGATATTCCTGAGAGTCACCTGAGTGTTCAGGTTGCCAGCCACCCAATGGAAATTGTTGAGCTTGAAGAGAACCGCATCAAACTGGTTCGCGTGTTCCCACAGATCGTGAACGGCTAACTGAGTTATCACTGAATCTCTGTCTCGCCCTAAAATACGTTGACGAAAAAGGCCCGGTTCATTGAACCGGGCCTTTTAGTATCTAACTCGCGCTATCTAGGGTAGCTATCAATGACTAGTCGATCTTAAGCTCTTGCAGCATAGACTCTGGCAGTGCCAGTTCATCATTCTTGTTTACAGAGATGCCTGCAGCGATGATCGCATTCGCGATCTCTTTCGCTTCATCCAAAGAGTGCATTGCCGCGGTACCACATTGGTATTCGTTCAGCTCAGGGATCTTATTCTGGTTCTCAACTTTCAGTACGTCTTGCATCGCTGCCAACCAACCGTCAGCCACTTGTTGTTCTGTAGGCGTACCAATCAGGCTCATGTAGAAACCAGTGCGACAGCCCATCGGTGAGATATCGATGATCTCTACATCTGAACCGTTCAATTGATTACGCATGAAACCAGCATATAGGTGCTCTAGAGTATGGATACCTTTCTCAGATAGGATGTCTTTGTTTGGCGCAGTAAAACGCAGGTCAAACACAGTGATGGTATCCCCTTTTGGGGTTTGCATTGTTTTAGCAACACGAACGGCAGGTGCGTTCATGCGTGTGTGATCAACAGTGAAACTATCTAATAAAGGCATTGCTCTTCTCCATGACGGCTGGCTTTAGAAAAACCAGCTTCGATTGTCTTCTAGTTCTTTGCGGCACTGTTTCAGCTGCCATCCATAATCTTTTGCTTGCTGTTCGACTTTGCGCGCCACCTTAATTAGCGATGGCTTGCTGTTGTATGACTTACGCTTATAACCACCACGGCCTTCATGATAAGCCAGGTATTGGTTATATGGGTCCCATAGTGAGATGCCCAATTGACGACGCGTCTCGCTGGTATACCAACCGATGAACATCAATGCATCATCAAAGTTGGTTCTTGAACCACCGTTATTGGTCGCCTTTTGGAAGTCTTCCCAAGCAGGATCTTGAGCTTGTGCATAACCGTAGGCACTGCTTACACGCCCCCACGGTATAAAGCCAAGAATGTAATCTTTAGGTGGGCGCGCATCATGACGATAGCTACTCTCTTGTTTCACAAAAGCCATCGCAACGTTAATCGGCGTTCCCCATTCTTCTTGCATATCCAAGGCATCTTCATACCATGAAGGGTGCTCTCGAAAGATGCTACACAAATTATCTTGCTGCTTTGGCGGTGGCGTTGCACATCCAACCAACAGGCTAGAGACAACACCAACAGTCACTACAGGTAACCATTTACTACTCACTCGAGTAGGCTGACCTAATAAGGCTTGCTTCCTTTCCACCAAAGTCTCGCTATGCTTTTAAATACGAAAAATAATCCGCTAAGAAGCTATCAAAATCTTGAGTGCTTGCTTCTTCACTTTGTTGCTGAGCAATCACAGAACGTTGAACTTCTGCTTCCATCAACTCAGCTGAATATACTTTGTATTGGTGAGCTTTGTGTTGCTGAGCGTACGTTTTACCTAACGCGCAACCCACTTTACCTAAGCCGCCCAATTTTTTGGTCTCTTCTAGCAACTGGCCAGAAATAGTTAGCTCAGGGTTATCAATCCAAGCCTCAAGCGTATCGCATGTTTCTTGGTATGCACGACCGCCTTGTTCTGCGTCCATCATTTCGGCAATAGAGCGTAGATCTTTAAATACACGCTTCGCCCAATCTTGCAGAGACAAGCGCTCGCCATGACAACCAATTTGCAGCTCTAGACCAGCTTGACGACCTTCTAAGATCACCTTGTTCCAGTTGTCGCGCCAGCACTCAAGTTCGCAGTTATCCATCTCAGCAGAGTCTGTTAGTACACTCCACGTTAGGAATAGATCCAAGAAGCGAACTTGCTGTTCGGTGATACCGATTGAGCTGAATGGGTTTACATCGAGAGAACGCACCTCGATGTACTCAACACCTCCGCGAGCCAACGCTTCAGATGGCTTCTCACCACTTTTCGCGACACGCTTAGGACGGATTGGAGCGTAAAGCTCATTCTCAATTTGCAGTACGTTGCTATTTAGCTGACGGTATTCACCATCAACCTTAGTGCCAATTTCGGCGAATTCTTCTGATGGCGTACGAATCGCTTGATTCAAACCTTCAAGGTACTGACCCAGGCTGTTGAAGCCAATCTTCAATACACTTTGCGCACTGTTGGTGTAACCAAGATCACTCAGGCGCAGCGCCGTTGCTTTTGGCAGATACAATGTCTCACCAACCTTTTCAAAAGGTAGGTTTGTTTCTCTTCCTTTGATGAAAGAAGAACATAGCGCAGGTGAAGCACCGAAGAAGTATGGGATTAACCAACCAAAGCGGTAGTAGTTACGAATCAAACCAAAGTAAGCATCTGACTTAGATTCACAACGCGCTTCTTCAGTTTGCTCTCCAAACAGGCTATCCCAAAAGCTTTCTGGGAAAGAGAAGTTGAAGTGAACACCAGAGATAATCTGCATCAGGCTACCGTAACGACGTTTTAGGCCTTCACGATATAGGGTCTTCATCTTACCGTTATTCGAGGTGCCGTATTGCGCTAGCTGAATGTAATCTTCACTGCCAACGTAACAAGGCATAGAAAGCGGCCATAGTTTTTCGCCGTCTAACTTGGTTTGCGTGAAGTGGTGGATATCAGACAACTGATTCAAAAGCGTCGGAACGTCGTTAGAAACAGGCGTGATAAATTCCAGTAGCGACTCAGAGAAATCGGTCGTTACCCATTCGTTCATCAACGCAGATCCCAAAGCCTCAGGGTGCGGCCCAGTAGCAAGGTGCCCATCTTCCGTGTAGCGTAATGTTTCCCTTTCAACACCACGACCAAATTGAGAGAAGGTCTTAGGGTTGGTTGCAACTTGCTTTAGTCGCGCAGCAAAATCAGTCAAAATTCAGTTCACTTATCTTATATTGTTCTGATTAGAACTATCATAAATTAGGTTGGAGGAGAAAAGTAGAGTCTCTTCCCTCCCCCTTTAATGTGTACTCTAACGAATGATTTCAAGCTCTTCTATTGGAATATCTAACTTTTCTAATTGCGGGCGAAGCGAAGTCGCGTCACCAACAACGATTATTTGATAATCATTCGGGTCAAACCATTTCTTAGATAGCTCGTTTAAGGTCTCTTTTGAAACCGTTTCAACTATCTGATTACGCTGTTGTAGGTAATCTTCATCAAGGCTCAATGCAACAATATTACTCAACAACCCCGCCTTTTGACTTGGCGTTTCGTATTTAAGTGCATCTTGTTGACCGACGGCAAGGCGCATAAATTTCACCTCTTCGTCAGTTAATCCACTTTGGCTAAACTCATTCAGCTCATTAATAAACTCTTGAATCGATGGAACCGTCGCATTCGCCCTTACCTGCGCGCTAAATACCACTGCGCCAGTTTCACGAGTACTTGCGAAGTAACCGCTTGCACCGTAAGTGTAGGCTTTGTCTTCACGTAGGTTCTGGTTGATACGGCTATTGAAGTTGCCCGCTAAGTTAAAGTTAGCTAACTGGCTCAAATACAATTCACCCGTTGCATCAAACGGCAGGCCTTTACGAACCAAGCGAACAATGCTTTGCGGCGCACCCGGTTTATCGACTAAGTACAGGTGCTGACCAGAAAGCTCTTTGACGATCTGTGGACGCGTTAATGGTGCCGCATCGCCTTGCCACTCTTCAAAGAATTGTAGCTGTTTCCCTACCTCTTTCTTCGAGATGTCTCCCACAACAACAATATTGGCACCTTCTGGTGTGTAATGTTGCGCATAGAATTTTTTCACATCGTCTAAGGTCAATTTCGATAGAGATTCCTTAGTACCATCACTTGCACGAGCAAAAACAGTGTCACCAAACAGCACTTCACGGGTTGCTTGAGAAGCCATCCAACTTGGCTGCTGATGCTGATACACAACGCCTTCTAGCATCTGTTTCTTAACGCGCTCAAAATCTTGCTCATCGAACTTAGGATCGAATAGAACCTCTTGCACAATCGCTAAGGTTTGAGGCAAGTTTTTCTCTAGCGTCGAGACTGAAATATCTGTGGTGTAGCTGCCCGCACTAATGCTCACGCTGCTACCAAGTTTATCTAAGGTCGCTTGTAACTCTTCAACGGTTCGTTTAGTTGAGCCTTCTTCCATCATCGAAGCCGTTAGGTTCGCTAGGCCTTCTTGCCCTTTGCGAACATAGCGTTCGCCTGCAGGCAATTGAATTTGCAGCTGTACTGTCGGCGTTTCACTGGTCACGGTACCAATTAAGTCAGTGCCATTTGCAAAGTGCATGCGGTACAACTCAGGCATGGTCGCCTCAACACCAAAGTTCACTTCTGGCATCACACTGCGATCAAAGGTATCCGGTGCCTTTCTGAAATCCAGTTGATCTTCCGTCACCTTGCTGTATTCCGGCAACGTACGTGGTGGCGTGGTAAAGGTCGCTTCACGAACCGCCAAATCGAGCTTTTTCTTAGGAACCACACTCAAGGTAACCTTGTGCTTACCTTCGATGAAATCTTGGTATGCCTTGCTCACGCTCTCAGGCGTCACCGCTCGGATTTGATCGAGTTGTGATTCAATGCGATCAGGCTGACCATAGAAGGTTTGGTTCGACGCGAGTTGCGACACCTTACCTTTAACGCTTTGCAATGCAAAAACAGCATTCGCTTCGGCCATGCCAGTGATCTGGTCTAAACGCTCTTGCTCAACGCCCTCTTTCGAGAATTGCTCCAGGGTATCCATCAGCTCTTTATTGAGAACCGTCAAATCGCCTTTTTCACCTGAGTTGCCCATTGCATACACGTACATGGTACACGCCAACTCAGCACAATCATGGAAAGAGCCAGCGCTGACGGCCTTCTGCGTTTTTACGAGGTTTTGATATAGGTAACTGTTGGTACCTGAACCTAACACGTTAGACAATGCATTCAGTGAAGCTTGCGTCTCTTCACCGCGATACGTTGTTGGCCACCCCACCAGCACCATCGGCTGACGAATATTGTCTTCTAAGGTGATGTATTTATCTTCTGTTAGAACAGCAGGTTGCTTCTCTGCCGCCTTCACTTCAGGGCCTTGAGGAATTGAACCAAAGTACTTGTTAACCCATTCTAGCGTGTCATCAACGTCGATATCACCACCAATCGTTAACACGGCATTGTTTGGGCCGTACCAACGCAGGAAGAACGCTTTAAGATCATTCACGTCAACACGGTCAAGATCTTCAACATAGCCGATTGGTTGCCAAGAGTAAGGGTGACCTTCAGGGTAAAGCGCTTCGCCCATGCGTTCCCACATCAAGCCGTAAGGACGATTTTCGTAGCTCTGCGCTCGCTCGTTCTTGACCGTGCCTCTTTGAACCTCAAATTTCTTCTGAGAAACAGCATCCAACAAGAAGCCCATTCGGTCTGATTCTAACCACAACATTTTCTCAAGTTGGTTAGAAGGAACAGTTTCAAAATAGTTGGTGCGGTCACGGTTGGTCGTGCCGTTTAACGAGCCACCCGCTTCGGTAATGATCTTAAAGTGCTGTTGGTCACCAACGTTCTCTGAACCCTGGAACATCATGTGCTCAAAGAAGTGAGCAAATCCCGACTTGCCTATCTCTTCACGTGCTGAACCGACGTGATAAGTTACATCAACATGCACCAACGGATCGGAATCATCAGGGGAAAGAATAACTGTCAGACCGTTTTCAAGCTGATACTTGGTGTAAGGAATCACTACTTTATCTTTAGAGGGCTTAACCTCTTC
Organism: Vibrio sp. 10N.247.311.12; assembly: GCF_041467515.1. NCBI lineage: Bacteria > Pseudomonadati > Pseudomonadota > Gammaproteobacteria > Vibrionales > Vibrionaceae > Vibrio > Vibrio sp. 10N.247.311.12. The sequence goes on along the minus strand of NZ_JBFSUV010000060.1, from coordinate 5,361 downwards.
TAACAGAGTGACACCTTCAGGTAACGAGGAAAAGAAGGGCGTTGAGCTAGGTACATTGTAAGAACAGCCAGCAATGGCGATAAGAGAAAATGTACCAAGTAAAACCTTTTTCATAGGTTCTCCTTAGAAAAAACCGAAGTAGATAGCAGCAAGTAAGCTATAGCGAGCGGCTTTGCCAATCGCTATCAAAATAACGCTAGGGATGAATTTCATTCTTAGCCAACCCGCAGCGAGACACAAAGGGTCACCAATGATCGGTAACCAACTAAATAACAGTGTCCAGTAGCCATAGCGACTCAGCCAAGCCATAGCCTTATGACCATGCTTTTCAGATTGAGTTCGATTAGGCAACCACAAACCAATCCAATAGTTAGTCAGGCCGCCTAAGGTATTGCCTAATGTCGCCACTAGAATGATCGATGAGGTTGAAAACTGATCTAAGCTCAATGCAGCCACAAGGCTAGCTTCTGAACCACCGGGGAGTAACGTGGCACTCAAGAAGCCACTAATGAAGAGTACCCACAGCGCCGAGTCCGAGAACCACAGCGCGATATTTTCAAAAAGGGAGTTAAAAAATTCTAACACTGCCTATCAACTTTCTTGCATTTTAAGTAGCACCTTGCCTCTGGTGTGTCCGGTTTCAACCTGCAGGTGCGCCGACTGCGCCTCGTCTAATTGGTAGATACCTTGAATTTCTGTTTTGAGTAATCCGACACTGACCATGTAAAGCATAGTGTCCATTTGCTCAGGGCTTGGTTCAACCAGCATGCCTGATGCAGTAAAACCTAATAGTGTGGCTTTTTCGCAGATAAGTTCTGCAGATAGAGTCGGCACAGTCACGACTCGCGCGTCATCTTTTAGGCACTTCAATGCATCAAGCGCGGTATCGCCGCCGACCAAGTCAATCAACACATCGACATCAGATACTCTTTCTGATGCTGGTGCAAACTTATAGTTAATCGCGTGAGCACCTAGCGTCGCAAGGTAATCAAGGTTGGCTTCGCTGCAGGTTGTGTAAACCTCTGCTTTTGCTGCCACTGCAATTTGAACCGCAAGGTGACCAACGCCGCCCGCGCCCGCCAAGATAAGCACGCGGTCGCCTTCTTTCACTTCGGCTTTGTTGAGCGCTTGTGCCGCTGTTTGACTCGCGAGTGGTAATGCAGCTGCCGCTTCTAGAGTGACAGAATCAGGAACCATACTTAATGCAGCTTCTGGAACACACATATATTGGCTGTAACCGCCACCTTGCAGTGGAAAACCAATAAAGCCAGCTACGTTATCACCAACAGTAAAGCGTTCAGCCTGTTCGCCTAGCGAGACAATTTGCCCTGAAATATCGTAGCCAGGTACCCAAGGTAGGTTATCTTTGTTTTGTGCTGCCGCCCAACCAAGGCCCGCTCGGGTTTTGACATCAATCGGATTAATGCCTGAAAAGGAAACTTTAACCACCACTTCTCCAGCCTTAGGCTCAGGGATCGCACTGGTTTGAATACTTAGGTTTTCGACGCCGCCGAATTGAGTAATCGCAATCTGTTTATTTTCCATTTCCACATTTCCTTGATTGATAAAAGCCCTAGTGAGCAAGCACCTTAATTAATAAAAAGAAAGGGATGCGAAAGCATCCCTTTGACTATAAACCATTTAATAAGGCTAAGTTAACCGCTCATTCGTAAATTGACGACCAATTAACGTAACGATACATGACCCAGCAAATCCACTAGCCCACGAGAGCTAATAGAATGCCCGCCGCAACCGCACTACCAAGTACACCGGCTACGTTCGGACCCATTGCATGCATCAATAAGAAGTTCTGAGGGTTTGCCTCAAGACCAACCTTGTTCACAACACGTGCCGCCATTGGAACCGCCGATACGCCAGCTGCGCCAATCAGTGGGTTGATGTCCTCTTTCGAGAATCGGTTCAACACCTTAGCCATCAATACACCACCCGCCGTACCGATACTGAACGCGACCGCACCTAAACCTAGAATACCCAGTGTTTCTAAGTTCAAGAACGTATCCGCTTGAAGCTTAGAACCAACCCCTAGACCTAGGAAAATAGTTACAACGTTAATCAGTTCGTTTTGAGCTGTTTTTGAAAGGCGATCAACCACACCCGCTTCACGCATTAAGTTACCCAAACAGAACATACCAACTAGAGGTGTTGCTGAAGGTAGGAACAAAATCGTCATCAGTAGTACAGCAAGCGGGAAAAGAATCTTCTCGGCTTTGCTAACGTGACGAAGTTGAGCCATCTTAATTTTGCGCTCTTCAGGAGACGTTAACGCTTTCATGATTGGTGGCTGAATGATAGGAACCAAAGCCATGTAGCTATAAGCCGCTACTGCAATGGCACCTAAAAGATCCGGAGATAACTTGCTTGCCAAGAAGATCGCAGTTGGGCCATCGGCACCACCAATGATCGCAATTGACGAAGCATCGGCCATCGAGAACTCCATTCCTGGAACGTAGTTCAGCAAGATCGCGCCAAATAGCGTCGCGAAGATACCAAACTGAGCCGCAGCCCCTAGCCACAACGTTTTAGGGTTCGCAATCAACGCACCGAAGTCCGTCATCGCACCAACACCCATAAAGATCAGCAGTGGGAAAATACCTGTCTCAATACCAATGTAGTAGACGTAGTAGAGCAAACCACCTGGATCAGTAAACCCAGCATTTGGAATGTTTGCTAATACAGCACCAAAACCAATAGGCAGTAGAAGTAACGGTTCAAATCCTTTACGAATTGCCAAAAACAACAGTAAGCAACCAACCAGCATCATACAGATCTGGCCGAACTCAAAGTTCGCAATCCCTGTTTCAGACCATAAGGTCATCAATCCTTCCATGGTACTCCCTTACGCTAAGCTTAGTAGTGGAGCGCCTACAGTAACTGCATCGCCTTCTTTAACATTCAATTCTTGAACGATACCACCACGAGCAGCACGAACTTCCGTTTCCATCTTCATCGCTTCTAGGATTAGTAGAACGTCGCCTTCAGAAACCTCAGTACCCGCCTGAACGTTTACTTTAAAGATGTTACCCGCCAATGGAGCTGGAACCGCTTCAGCGTCAGACGCTGCTACTGGTGCAGCCTGAGCAGGTTTTGCAGATGGCGCCACCGATGTCAGTTCACCTTGTGGGCCAACTTCAACATCGTAAACTTGACCATCAACCTTCACGCTGTAGCTTTCAATACCACCAGAAGCTTGTACAGGAGCTGCAGCAACTGGAGCCGCAACTTCTAGCGTTGGTGCAGGTTCAAATGCTTCAGGATTACGACGGTTCTTAAGGAACTTAAGACCCACTTGTGGGAAGAGCGCGTAAGTCAGTACATCATCAACCGTATCTTCAGCTAGAGAGATACCCTCTGATTTCGCTTTCTCTAACAGATCCGTCGTTAACGTATCCATTTCAGACTTAAGTAAATCAGCAGGACGACAAGTAATCGGCTCTGCACCGTCTAGAACTTTCGCTTGCAGTTCAGTATCCACTTCAGCAGGAGCTTGACCGTATTCACCTTTCAGTAGACCAGCAGTCTCTTTCGTGATGCTCTTATAGCGTTCGCCCGTTAAGACGTTAATAACCGCTTGAGTACCGACAATCTGAGAAGTTGGTGTTACTAAAGGAATGTAACCAAGCTCTTTACGTACGCGTGGGATCTCTTCTAGAACTTCATCCATGCGATCGGCGGCGCCTTGCTCTTTAAGCTGGCCTTCCATGTTAGTTAACATTCCGCCAGGAACTTGAGCGATTAAGATGCGAGAATCGACACCTTTTAGCTGACCTTCCCATTTCGCGTACTTTTTACGTACATCACGGAAGTAAGCCGCGATGGGTTCGATTTGGTCTAGTTTAAGATTCGTGTCGCGCTCTGTACCTTCTAACATCGCAACAACCGTTTCGGTTGGCGTATGACCGTAAGTACAGCTCATTGAAGAAATAGCGGTATCTAGAATGTCGATACCCGCTTCAACGGCTTTAACCGCTGTTGCAGTCGATAGACCGGTTGTCGCGTGGCTGTGCAGGGCTAGAGGAACGTCACACGATGCTTTGATACGTGTAATCAGCTCTTCTGCTTCATACGGCTTTAATAAACCAGACATATCTTTGATACATAGTGAATGACAACCTAGATCCTCTAGGCGCTTAGCCAAATCAACCCAAGTATCTGAGTTGTGAACCGGACTGGTTGTGTAAGACAACGTACCTTGAGCGTGGCCACCAACGTCGATCGTTGCTTTCACTGCTTTTTCAAAGTTACGCACGTCATTCATCGCATCAAAGATACGGAATACGTCCATGCCGTTTTTATGGGCACGTTCAACAAATTTTTCTACTACATCATCCGCGTAGTGACGGTAGCCCAATAGGTTTTGACCACGCAGTAGCATCTGCATTGGTGTGTTTGGCATCGCTTTTTTCAGCTCACGCAAACGCTCCCATGGATCCTCGCCAAGAAAACGGATACACGAATCAAACGTCGCGCCGCCCCAAGTCTCAAGTGACCAGTAACCGACTTTATCCAGTTCTGCCGCAATTGGCAGCATATCTTCGATACGCATACGAGTAGCAAATAGTGACTGGTGCGCGTCACGAAGTACCACATCTGTGATAGCTAGTGGTTTAGACATGCTCATAAACTCCTTTTTAATCCTTTAAATACTACTTAGCAGTAGACGCACGGTATTGATGAACCGCGGCCGAAATTGCAGCCACTACCTGTGGACTAACAGCTGAAGGGTTTGATTGTGATTTTTGAATTTTTTTAGGTGCTGCGATCGGCTCTGGTACTTCTTCTGGTACCAGTTTTGACATCAACCGAACGAGGTAAACTAGAATAGTTAGGAAAATAAAGACAACGGACATCCCCGTTATCATTAGAGTCGCCGCATCTCCTAGCAGGCTTCCAATATTAGTCATGTTGCTTCCTTTCTTCGTCATCCTGACATACGTACAGGATTTCAGCGAATAGTGATCCCGACCCATGGATTATCTCGATTGGTAAAAGTTTGTCAATTTTGTTTAAGGTTCTGTTACGGATAACGCACACATAAGGTTAATTATTCGCCTATCAGATCACATAAATCTGTCAAATACGTCATTTTTAGATATTTAAACTGTGACTTAAACGGGGCTTTTCTGGGAATTGATATGAGAAAGGTGGAATAACAAAGAAGCAATCAAGAACTACTTTAAATACAACAAGTTAAACAACGAAAAAATTTAACATTGTCGCAACAAATTTGCAGCAGACATAAAAAAAGCCTCGTATAAACGAGGCTTTTTCTAATAATGTGGCGCGCTCTGGAGGATTCGAACCTCCGACCGCCTGGTTCGTAGCCAGGTACTCTATCCAGCT
>NZ_JBFSUV010000059.1:0-33322 GCF_041467515.1 Vibrio sp. 10N.247.311.12 | reverse complement strand
AACGATTGTTCTGGTTAAACTCTAGGAACGTGGCCAATATCAGTTGACCACTACACTATAGTGATTAGTGTGCTTTATCACTGCTGTTGAGGGTGCTCTAACAGAATAAATATATGAAGCTTGCAAAGTTCATCACCGTTCACTCTGAGAGGCCATGCCCAAAGCGATACCTTGGGCATGGCCTTATTCTATTTCAGTTTTAGGATCAGTACTCGATGAATAATGACACCTGCTTAACGTTAATGAAGAAACTTCTTTCATAGGGAGAAGAGGTAAGAGCAATATCTAGTTTGTTCAACCCAGACACTCTCTTCTCATTTAATGCTTCTAATAGTTTAGAGTTGGTAAACCTAAGCGTTTGACCGGCTTCTACGTTGTTGAATGTAGTGAGTGGATTACTCCATGCTGCACATATTGTAAAAGACTCACAGAACGTGTCGTAATCCAGTGTGTTTGGAGACCAAGTTTGATTTACGATATGCGCAGTCACATTGTTGAATGGAAATTGAAGGGTTGAATCTCCGAAGTCAACAATAGGAAACTCAAAACTCAGCGAATCAATGTAGGTTCCATCTTGCGACATAGTCGGTGTGGTGACTAAACTCCCCGTGACTTCAATCGGTTAGCGGCAACGCTCAAAAGATGCTAAATCAATAAATTCTTCAAACTGAATTCGAGGGGCTGAAATTCGTATGTCATCTTGAGTGATTGCGTAGATGATCGTCGGGTTGGAGGTCAAAGTAGACGCTGAATCAAACGCGCCAAAAATATCTTCAGTTGAGTACTGTAGAGTGACGATTTGCTTCGCAGGTTTGAGTTGCAGACGTTTGCTTGTGTTCAGCTCGTCAATTCCATCGGTGAGGTAACCATGAATGGCAAAATCCCCCGCGGATTTAACATCAAGTTCCAAGCGCTGCTCTAAGGCAATAACACAGCCTTCAGAGGAAAACAGTGGAGCGAGTGAGAGGCTGACAAATTCAATGTCAGAGGGTAGTACGTGGATTTTTTTACTTGTCTGGCGAGTGATAGTTGTTCCATATTCTTCAAAAGACGTTATGCCTTCAATTAGATAATCCCCTTCAGCGGGTGGAACGAAAATATTGCTGTAGACACCATCTTTAGCAATAGCATCGAAATTGACACCCTCATCTTTAAGCGTCAGGCGTGTTTTTATTCCAGCTTCATCAATGATCACTGCGCTGGTTTGGGCACCTGTGATTGGATTCCCTTTGTTTGTCAGTAATGCAGAAACGGGAACTGGTTCACCGACCACAAATTGGTTTGCAGCTATCGCCATGCCAAACGCAATAGGGGATTGGATCGCAACCTGAGCAATAATTACTGTGTTGTAACTTGGGTTTGGAAAATCAACGACGATCTTCCATTCGCCAGGTTCAGGGTTAGTTACTTCAGGCAAAAATAAATAGCTGCCCGGTAGCGGCGGACTTTGTGTGTCACCTGAAAGTATGTTCGCTTGCACATCATTGGATGATGTTGCGACTTGCCCGTTAGGCTTGACTAAATATACGGTTGCATCATCCAACGGCACGATGATTTCTGCTTTTAGGGCTTCCGCTTTGTCGATGGTAAATAGCATTGTGACTTCGTTATCGTTACTAGTCACTGGTTGAGATAGTGTCGTGCTTGTACTCATCCCAACGGGTATTGTATTACTGGCGATAGCCGGTGTGATGAAGGTACAGAAAAGACTGAACACCATCACTAATTGCTTGATGAATTTCATTGTGGCCACTCCTTAGCGCATTGAAATAATTTGTTGTAGAAAACGTTCAACGTTTTGTCCCGTTTTCATTGTTGAGTGGTTAGTCAATACGTTACCCAATGCATTGGTATAACTTGGGTTAGCGCTTGCCAAGGTCACAACAACATCATTTTCTTGCGGTACTGTTTGAATGGCTTGGTAACTGACTATGGTGATTGGATGAGCTTGTGGTCCATGCACACTTGGCATTGTGACCGATTGAGTTTGAGTATCGAGGTAGGCCGCAGAACTAAAGCTTCTTAGCGCCTGCCAAGCGGTAACGCCTGCCCAACGCGATCCCCATGGGAATAGGCCAACGATATCAGGATCTTTCTCAATAACACCGTCTTGGTTGAGATCGGCATTTGCCCCAATAGAAAATGTATTTGCAATATTGCCGCGAGTACGCATTTGGATCGCGTTTGATGCTGTATCCGTTGTTAGATCACGGATACCAGGCATTTTAGGACCCGCAAACGGAATATTTGGGAGTTGCATGTACTTGCCAGCGTAATTATTTGGATCGGTACTGACGTAACTGTAGATATCGGCGTAGTGGTCCATTTTTATCACCGACAAATCTGCTGCGACGCTACCAAGGTGAGGTGTGGAGAAAGTAGAAAGGGAGGTTATCTCAAAGGAAGGGCTAAGTGCTTTGAGGTTTTGGGTATCTAGCCCGCCTTTACTGTGTGCAATGACGTGAACTTTGTCGGATTTCAACTCATCGAGAAAACCCTGAATTTTGTTGTTCAAGATATTAGCGTTAGTCGCTGTGGTTCCATTTTTGTCAGCAGAGAAACGAGTATAACGAATGCCATAGTCATCAAGTGTAGAAAGCACGCCTGGAGCCGTATCATCATCCCAAGTGTCTGATTGTGCAGCAATGCCATGAGCAAGAATCACAGGAATGGCAACATCAAACTCGATTGAGACCCAATCGACAGACATACACCAGTTGTCTCCCGTATTGCCAGTATCAATATCGACGCGAATCTCATTGTTTTGGCCGAACTTGATATCACTGATATCGACTTGAAGGTTAGTATCCGTCCAGCGGTTATCAGAGCCTTGCAGCGTACCTAAAGACTTTCCGTTAAAAGATACGACATCTATTTCTGGAGCAATATTACTGACGTTGGCATTGGAGTCTATGTCGAAGACCGGCATGCTAATCCTTGCGTTAGAACCGAGAACGCCTTTTTGCTGCATATCGCCCAGTTTACTTGGGGCAATTCTCCCGTCACTTTGTAAAACGTTGGGGCTGACAACCATAGGAACAGGTAAAGAGATAAGTAGAGGTCCGCCAGAAGCATAGGTACAACCGGTATCCAGACCAGGACCAGAATTGACAACATAAACGCCGAGTACTTCTTGCGGTGGGGCTATCCCAGAGCTTTGTGAACGCATCGAGAAATTACGCAATTCGTGTGAATCAGGTATATCTTCGGCACTCGCGAAACTCGGAGAAAGTAACAAAACACTGAGCGTGGCGCTCGGAATGTATAGTTTCATTTGTTTACCTTTGAGTATAGGTTATCCAAGAATTTGGTTGAAGAAAGCTCTATCTGTAGTTGTAAGGTAAAGGCTTGGAGTTTGATGTGAAATTTATTGGGTATAATTTCGGCTTGTTACTCAATTGATAAAACTGCTGCTCTATTTTTTTTCAAAATAGGAAGAGTGCGATCGTAGTTTCTGGATTGCGGAAGTTATGTCCTTATTTTCAAAAGGAGGGGGATAGTGCTCTAATATTGTTAGAACAATCTAAGTTAGTTTATGAAAGAGTAGCTAAGAATAGGAAAATCAAAGTTGGATGTAGGTTTGTTACAGAACTACATAGAGCGCGCTGTTCTGAATGGCTGACTACTAACCTAACTGGCTGTGCAAAGTTAGGTTAGTAGAAATTATGTGGCTGTTAATTCAGATTTGAGAGATAAGGGCTAGTGTTTTTTAGTAAAAATGGTAAAGGTCGCAATAAACTGAGGTTTGTTATTACATCGTTCGCTACATAGTGAAAACAGGCGACATACCGCTGTCTTGTCCACTCATTAGCAACAAGCCAATTAAGACAAGTAAAACACCACCGAATAGCTGTAAATAATGACCTGCGGCTTTTAGTGAAGCACTGTTATTCTTGTTACCTGCTGCCAAATAGCGTTTTACCAAGTTCTTGCCTGTTAGTGTCATTATAGCAATCGTCGAGGTTGTGAAAGCAGTACCAATCGCCATGGCAAAAGCACTGACAACACCCATCCAATATAGGCCAACCATGTTTGCGAAAAGCAGTACCATGATGGCTCCGGTGCACGGTCTTACGCCAATCGTCACTATAATTCCAGCATATTCTCGGAGCGTTGAGGCTTTGTTGATTGCGTCTGCATCGGCTACATGCTGGTGGCCGCACCCACAGTCGGCATGAGAATGATCTGCATGAGTGTTAGCTGCGGCTTGCATTGTGCTAGTAGCGTCGATTATCGGAGAAGGGGCTGATATTGATGAACGAAGTGCCATTGGCGAACGCGCTGAAATTGTCGCAGCTGTGTCTGTTGCGAGTGTAGTGATGGCTTTCACTTTCAGCTTAGGCTTACGCATAGCGGTGTAGATGTTTTTCAAAGCCTTCCAACATATAAGTGCGCCGACGACCGCGACTAAGGCAAAGCTTAATGAAACAAACATATTCGCTTTGTCATTCACTACTCGCATGGAAGCACTAAAGCCCCACAGCAACACGCTTACTAGTAAGATTGCGACCAATGCTTGTAAAAAAGCGGAGACGGCCGTAAGCACTAAACTCGCCTTGGCTTTGGTTGGGTGAGTCGCTAAGTAAGTCGACACGATAACTTTGCCGTGCCCTGGCCCCAAAGAATGAAGCATGCCATAGATAAAGCTGAACCCGATAAGGTAACTGCCTGCGCCCCAAGGGTTGGATTTAGCTTCATAGAGCAGGTCTGCAAGTTCTGAATTGACTTCTCTTTGCCATTGAATGCTAGAGATAACTAACGATGGCCACATGGACCACAGTTGATACGCACCAATAGCAATAAGCACGAACGCGCCAGCACTAATGAGGTAGTGATTGATTTTGGATTGATTTTTCTTCATTTAACAAGAACCTATATCTGAAATCTTTCTGTTAATTAGTTGCCATGCTTAATCAGCTAGACGCTGACTTAAAGGCTGAAACGAACCACTGCGACTAAGAAGCGGGAACCGCCGCACAATGAAGCTCAACCGATTGTGTAAACAGTTGGCCTAGCGTGTTATCTGGATCTGCATCGACAGGTAAAGACATTGCATAACTCATTTGCTCTGGCGTCGGGTTAGGCTCGATTAATTCTAAATGGCATTGTCTTGCTAGTTCAGGTGACAATGTCACGTCGCTGTTGGATAGCCACGACATGTCGACAAAGTAACTAGGGTCAAAAATCAATACGCGAAGCGAGTTTCGTGTCACAGGCTTAGGTTTAGAAAGTGGTAGGTCAAATGTTAGAACCATCTTGGCTTTATCACGCTCAAACTTTGCGTTCTCAACCACCTGATATTTGATGGGCTCTTTACCATCATAAAAGTACGTGAAGTAGTGCTCATACATCATGTTTTCGATTACAGACGCAGCGAGCTTTTTGAATGTTTCAGTTTCTGTATCGGCAGAGACGTCTTCTCCATCCAACATGTACATCGAGGTCATTGCATCAAAAGACCACTCCATAGAGAGACCGGTGATCATGCCATTCTCTCCCTCAATATGAGTTTTCATCTCTATCCAAGAGTGAGGGTGGGCATATAGATTTGGCGCAAAACACAATAATGCTAGGCCAACAGTCAAGCCCTTGAGAGAGCGAAAGCATGTCGAGAAACGGCTTACATAGCGTGTGGAGAGGCGATTGATGACATCGATTAGAATAAATGGCTGTTTCATGAGAAATGATGGTAATTTAGTGTGATGTTATATTATAACAACCCGATGCGTTGTTCACTTCAAATTATAAGCTTGTTTACATTGAAGCCGACTGCAATTCTTGATTTTCAATCCAACCTATTTTTCCTATAAACATCTTTGATTGGTCCCTAATTCGACATTATTCAGACTAGTGTGTGACGTTGAATAGTCGATTAAGCTCTCGGTTGTGCGAGGCCTTTTTGTAATGGGTTTGAGCTTGGCTCTTGATAACAGGCATTAACAACGCAAAAAATACCCCCAGTAAAAATACTACCCCCTAGTATATATGGTTATTTGAAAGGTAACTGAGATAGGCTGAAGATGACGGTAAGTTTGGGTGCTTGTGATCTTAGTTATCGATCCAGTAAATCTTATTTTTTACATGATAGTTATTGGCATATGCCAATAATGGGGCGTATGCTGAACTCCTGATCATCAATAACAGGAAGTTACTATGTTATACGCAGTACCTTGTCGCGACCTTCATGTTGGCAACCACTTTGCTCGTTCCCCACAGATCGCGATTGTCGATGAACAACGACAGATAAAACAGATTGTTCCTTTGATTGACTCCGACACCTCTTGCAATAAAAAGAAGCAATGGATTTCGGTTCTCCGTTCTTACGATGTGAAATCTGTGGTGGTTCGTTATATTGGTAAGAAGATGCTGGCGCACTTGTTCAATAACGATATTCGAGTCTTGGCATCGACAGGTAAGGCAGAAATCGGGGCTTTGGATTTCGACAATCTACGGGAAGTGACCGATCTCGATTATGGTCGCGAGCCGAGAAATAGTGGGTGTGGCAATAAAACGTGCGGCGAAAACGGGCACAAAAAACAAGCTTCGATTCTAATGGTACAGCCTAATCAGCTAGATGCTATTCGAGGGTTCCGACAATGACCTTTTTGTTGACGCTATTGGGGTTTGTCGGAGTCGTTACATTGATGGCGATAGGCGTGATTTTTTCGCGCAAGCCAATCAAAGGCAGCTGTGGAGGATTGGCGCAGTTAGATATTGAGCGTGAATGCAATTGCAAGGATGTGTGTGAAGGGCAAAGCAAAAAGCTGTATCAGATTACTGAGCCATCAAGCTAAGTATCGAAGTAAGCATCAGAGTTCTCGCTCACTGAGTTAAATAACCTCTGGCTAACACGTTAATTAACTACTTTGAATCACCAACGCGTGACCATTGACGATGCACTTGGCGACTTTAGCTCGTGCACGCTTGATAATGTTGCCGAACGTTTGGCGAGACACCTGCATTTGTTCAGCGGCTTCAAGCTGGCTCAGGCCTTCTTGATCAGCCAAGCGCAAGGCTTCGAGCTCTTCCAATAGCAATTCTTCTTTATGAAGCTCGTCCATAGGAACACCATTGGGCTTAAAACAAGAGTAAGCCGTACGGGTACACAACTGGCGATGTTTTTTTGGTCGAGCCATATCAATCTCTAGCAATCTATGGGTAAAGGTAAGTATGAAGGTTTTCTTTCCACACAATCATCGGCGTTGCCAAGTGTGCAGCCAAGGTTTTTTCAACGACAGCGCCATTTGCTTTGAAGCTATTGGCGAGCATGACACTTTAACTAAGCATGAGGCAGTAGCTAAATATAAAACCAGAGCCAAGATTGTACCAACAGATAAAACTGAGGGCTACGATGGCATCATGCAAGGTGGCATTGTCACTACACTGCATGACAGCGCGATGTTGCATTGTCTATTTCAGAATGATATCAAGGCGATGACGGTGAGTTTAACCTCTCGTTTTCATCATCCGATTTTGATTGGTCAAGAACTGGAAGTTCGTGCCCAGTGGGTGAAAAGTAGACGTAATATCTACTTCCTAGAAAGCCAAATTACTCAGTGCGGAAAGTTATGTTCGTCGGCACAAAGTCAGTTTATGTCAGTTTCTAGCTATCAAACTTAAGCTTGGTATAGCGGTGTTGTTTTATCAGTTATAAAAGTCCAACTACGGTTTCATAATCACTGAAAATAACGTGTACGAAGAAGAGATTAACCGCGCCCTGTTGAAGATTCGTGAGTCACGAAAGTGGCGTAAAATCTTGGTCGATTATTTCGCAGATCAGTAATCGAAATTAGAGGCTTATTCAAAAGCTTTTGGACTTTCGCCGTTACAGTTGATCTGAATCTGAGGCCTTGATCTTTTTGAAGTATTTAAATGCACTCCAAACCGCGTAAGCCGCAACCCCTACAATCAATGCCGAGCGAAGGAGAATAGGCGCATCATGCTCAAGTTGACCAACATGAGGAACAATACTGGCAAACAATCGACTGGTAAAAAGCAGCCCCATTACTAACATAATTACTTTATTCATGTGACCTGCCATTCAATTGAGTACGTTGCACAGAACGAGTTTTGGGGCGATTACACGGTTAACACGCCAGACAACGATTCTGCTCAAGATAAAATCATGCGCTTCTCAAACGTAACCGTCAATGCGATATCGGCGTTAAGCCAGTAAGCTAAAATTTCGTTTTTGGAAGGGGGCTGTTCTGGTGCTGGAGTTTCGAGTTCGAGACTGTGGGAGGGCTATGACATCTTCCCGTGAAATTGATTTTCCGGATTTAATATTCTGATTTATGACCGCATGCATTCTAGGGGGGACAAATGTCCTCCTTTTTATTTGGAGAGGCGCAATAAAATAGGTGCCACTAAAACAAATAATAAAGGACACATCTATGGACCTATTCGCTCTACTTGATATCAACAATACTTTAGTCAATATCCCAATAGGGGATGGCTACGCAATGAGCTGGATTGAAGCATTCGGCACCGTGTTTGGTCTGTTGTGTATTTGGTTTGCAAGCCAAGAAAAAACCATTAACTACCTGTTCGGATTGCTGAATGTCACCTTATTTGCGGTTATCTTTTTCCAAATTCAGTTATACGGACTGCTACTTCTTCAATTGTTCTTCTTCTGTGCCAACATTTACGGTTGGTACGCATGGACACGTCCTAATGAGCAAGGTGAAACGCTAGAAGTTCGTTGGTTGAGCCAAAATAAACTAGTAGCAACGGCCGTAGCGTGTGCGATTTCTATTGCTTTGTTAACTATGTACATCGACCCATTCTTTTTTGCGCTAGCAAACATCGCGGTAGATAGCCTGAATCTATTTGGTGCGGATTTAGCGGAGCCAGTGCTTGAACCGGATGCGTTCCCATTCTGGGATGCCACGATGACCATTCTATCTATTGTTGCTCAAGTTCTTATGACACGTAAGTATGTTGAAAACTGGATACTGTGGATTGTGATTAACATTATCAGCGTTGGTATTTATGCGACGCAGGGTGTGTACGCAATGTCTGTTCAATACGCAATCTTAATGTTTATTGCGGCAAACGGTACTCGTGAGTGGGCACGCACAGCTAAACGAAACAGTGATAAATCGTTAACTCAAGCAACGGCTTCTTAGGAGTGAAGATGGCAAAGCAACCTCATATCTGCGTTGATGAAACGCAAATTGCTCCGTTAGTTATTGTTTGTGGTGAGCCAGATAGAGCGAATCGAATCGCTAACTTGCTTGAACATGCTGAACTGGTCTCTGAAAACCGTGAATATCGAATCTTCACTGGTCAATATCAAGGTAAAGCGATATCGGTTTGCAGCACGGGCATTGGTGCACCTTCAATGATCATTGCGGTAGAAGAGCTTAAGTTTTGTGGTGTGACTCATATTGTCCGAGTAGGGTCTGCAGGCGCGATGCAGTCACATATCGGGCTTGGTGAGCTAATTATTGCAGAGGGCGCGGTTCGCGATGAGGGTGGTTCTACCGCTTACGTTAAGCCGTCGTATCCCGCCTATGCAAGCTTCTCTCTGCTTAAAGAGCTAGACAAGTTCTTGCAGCAGCAAACAACACCTTACTATTTGGGCACGGTACGCTCACACGACAGTTTTTATACCGATGACGAGAAGGCGCTTTGTCAGTACTGGAATGGCAAAGGCATTTTAGGTGCAGACATGGAAACATCCGCGCTGTTTACCGTGGGACGCTTGAGAGGGCTTAATGTCGCTTCTATCTTGAACAATGTTGTCTTGTACGAACAAGATGTAAAGGAGGGCGTTGGGCAATATGTCGATGAGGCAGAGGTAATGATGCAAGGAGAGCGGCTAGCGTCATTAGTGGCACTGGAAGCATTAATTACTCAATAAGAGCCTGAATAAATGCAAGACGAAAGCGATGGGAGACCGTCGCTTTTTTATTGGGTTCTCTCCTGTGGTTTAAGTGGTTACAATCGTTTGAATATAAACAGCAGTAATGCAATGAGAGAGTAAGTATGAAGATTGCACCATACTCAAGCGGACGCTTTAAAAACTACTTAGAACAAAAAAGCTCTGAATTTAGAGATCTCATCTACCAACACCAAGTTAACTCTCGTTACTTCAATCAAAATGATGAAATCCTACGTCAAGGTGAACAGCTTCAGTATCTTTATGTAGTGCCCGCTGGAAGAGTCTCTATGAGTATTTCGGCGGCTAATGGGCGACGCTTTCAATTGGGCGAAGTGAATTGTGATTATCATATCTTCGGTGAGATGGAGTTTTTCACGCAGACCCCTTGTCAGTGGAACGTAGTGGCTGATGAACACATGCAAGTTGATGTTATTTGCATTCAGAGATTAGCAGAAGCACTACTTGAAAATCCGGGGATGATGTTCTTCTTTGCCTCTGCATTGGCGGAAGATTATCAAGACTCTATGGGTATTTACACTAACCGTCTTTTACACTCAATTACCTACAATATTGCGTATGATTTATTGGTTCAAAGCGAGACTAACACTGTGTTAGGCGGTTTCGATAAAGTGAATCAAGAAGCGGAACGTTTTGGCACATCGAGCAGAGTGTATCGAAGAGCGGTTAAAGACCTATTAGACAAAGGTTTCATCAGAAAAGGAGAGCAAGGGTTAGAAATTGTCGATCAGCGAGCACTGCAAGCTTTTATTGACTCCTACGAATAATAAAAGAGCTTGGCACTTACTTAAATGCCAAGCTCGGTTTTTCAATGTTTACTATTAACTACTCGCATCTATTTATGAGCGACTTTCTCTCAGCAACTAGCCCGTAAGTGTCCGCGCACCATTACCGGCGACTAAGTATTAATCCTTAAGCTTTTGCATACATGAGTGTTCTATAACCACCGATTAAGTTGCGTGCTTTAAAGCCGTTGTTGACGAGTTGGCGATAAGCCACGTTACCACGTAACCCGACTTGGCAGTAGATTACAATCTCTTTGTCTTTTGATAGTTCGTCCATGCGGTGACGCAGTTGGTCGACAGGAATGTTGATTGCGCCTTCAATAAAGCCACCATTTTCTAGTTCGCCAGGGTTACGAACATCGAGTAGGAGTTGGTTGTCGCTTAATGTTGCAATCTCATCGAAATGAATAGGTGTCGCGTCACCTTTAATAATATTGTTGGCAACAAATGCGGCTTGGTTAATCACGTCCTTGGCACTCCCGTAAGGTGGTGCATAGGTTAATTCAAGGTGTTGAAGCTGATCAACGGTCATACCTGCACGTTGAGCTACTGCCATAACATCAATGCGTTTATCAACGCCATCTTTACCGACGGCTTGCGCACCTAGTATTTTCCCTGTCTTAGGGGCGAATAACATCTTGAACGAGACAATCTCAGCGCCAGGATAGTAGCTAGCGTGGCTTGCGGTATGCACATAGACTTTTTCATAGTCGACGCCTTCACGCTTCAACTGTTTTTCGTTTTTCCCTGTTGAGGCAACGGCTAGGTCAAAAATCTTACAGATAGCCGTGCCTTGTGTACCTTGATAAGTTTCACTGCGTCCGAGCATGTTGTCGGCAGCCATACGACCTTGACGGTTAGCAGGGCCAGCAAGCGGAACTAGAGTTTGTGCACCTGTGACAAAGTCTTTTTCTTCGACCACATCACCCACAGCGTAGATGCTAGGATCGCTAGTCTGCATCATTTCATTGGTGTAGATACCACCTAGTTCGCCAATTTGAAGTCCTGCTTCTTTTGCTAACTTAGTCTCAGGACGCACACCGATAGCCATGATTAAGATATCAGTAGTTAATGACTCGCCATTATTAAGTGTTAATTCTAATTCACCCTCTATGTGTTGGTGCTTCTCGCTCTCGCCTGAATCAAAACTTGCGATGTGTTCGTTAGGTATATATTTCACAGACTCAAGCGCGACGCCGAGTTTTAGGTCGATGCCTTTGTCACGAATCTCCGCATGGGCAAAGCCGGCCATTTCCCGGTCTACTGGCGTCATTACTTGGTCAGCCATCTCAATCAACGAAGTCTTGATCCCAAGCTGATGAAACGCTTCCATCATTTCCAAGCCGATAAAGCCACCGCCAACAACTGTCGCGTGCTCAGGTTTATTCATTTGGATTGTTTCGATGATGCGATCCATATCTGGAATATTGCGTAGTGAATGGGTGAGGGGGTTATCGATTCCTGAGATGGGAGGAACGACGGCACCGGCTCCAGGGCTGAGTAATAAGAAGTCGTAACTCTCGCTGTAGTGATTACCATCAACAAGATTTTTGACTGTAACGGTTTTATTGGTGCGATCAATAGAGGTAACTTCGTTCATCACTCGTGCGTCAACGTTGAAGCGAGCTAAGAAGCTTTCAGGTGTTTGTAACAGAAGCTTGCTTCTATCCTCGATATCGCCACCTATGTGGTATGGCAATCCACAGTTGGCAAAAGAGACGAATGGTCCTCGTTCAAACATTATGATTTCGGCTTCTTCACTAAGACGACGAGCGCGTGCAGCAGCTGAAGCACCTCCAGCTACGCCACCGATGATTACAATTTTAGTCATACGTTTACCTATTACTGTCTCTAAGTTTAACTATACAAATTGCCGAGCATAGAGCTTGTATCTTCTTAATGATCAGTACTGGCTGGTCGCCGGCGATTGAGTAGTTTTCGAAATACCTAGATACTATAAAGATGTAAATTAGCATTGTCTAATATTTATTTTAAAGCTATCACCTCGGGATTGAGCGTTTGGTCCAAGGGCTGTGATTAGACTAAAGCACGCTAGTAAAGGTAATACGCGTTAGCGAGTCGAGTACAGGTTAGCCAAATTAACTGTCATGAGCATAATGAACAGGATCATGGATGTGCTGACTGATTACGTTCTTCAGATCTTGTTCATACAGATCTAGCCAGGCATAACGCTCGCGATACAACTTACGCTTTTGACGTTTTAGAGCTTCAAGATCTTTCCTGTTCGGGTTTGTCGGGAGACGATAGAAATAGTTATCATGCACCTGTCCATCGTGCTCTTCCCACAGACTGTCGTATTTAAGGCTGATGTCTTTGTTTTTCTTACCGTAGCGTAATGAGTTCGAGACATGACCAGACTCTTTTACCGCATAGATATTGTCGATACCCAAGTTAATAGCGAGCAGTCGTAGTGTTTCTACCATGAAGGATTTAGGTCTTAAACCGTAAAAAGCTTTGGTGAATGTGCGGCTAAATCCATTGTCATTGGCGCCACCCTGTATACCGCCGATGTAGATGTTGTTGTCGAAAACAGTAAATGAAATGGTATACATTTTTTCGAGTTGAGAGTTGGTCAATGAAATTGTCAGTTCACCTTCTTTTCTCGCGTTTCTTTCGAAGCTGAGATTAACCAGATAAACGTTGTCATCTATCTCAAGTTTTAAAAGATTGAGCCTTTCGTTATAGATTTGGTGTCTAGCTTCTGTTGCGAAGGTGTTTTCAAACCAGTCGTAGTGTTTGGATAAGATATCGATCTTTTCTTTATTGCTAAAGCCAGTACATAAGTAGGGAGTCACAAATTTAGAAAGGAAGTTGGGTTGCTTGATAAATAATAACTTTCTCTCTTCAGAGTTGAAATTATTACTCATTTTTCGAGTAGCTGAATAATAAAACAGGGCTCGAATAGTAAACTTAACTATCGCTTTGTACTTACCCTTATTTTTATGGGTATTTGCTTCAATCCCCATGCGAACGACATTCATAATCACCTCAAAGAAGAAGGATTGCCCGAACATAGTCGTGTCATGAACCCTTCCAATAATCTCACCAATAACAAGAAAATGATGATAGTGAAAAAGGTGATTTGGGTAAGTATGGATATGTATAGCTATGTAACTCAATCAGTTACTTAGCGTTCAGATTTTGGACAGATGTGTTTGTCGCTTTAGTGGGGAGGGGTATCAATGTTATTTATTAGAGGCGCTTGCTCCTAAATCAAAAATGCCACTACAAATCTGCAGTGGCATTAGAACGATAACAAACTATCACCTTGCTTAAACCTAAACTTTAGTTCTTATATAAACTAAAGTTCTAACAGTTTAGCCAGTTCACGCTCTTCGAGAAGCTCTTCAATGCGTTGACGAGTCTTAGGCGTTTCGGCTTGCGCTTTAGTCGACTTGCCTGCTTTTTTGCTTCGGCTCGTTTTCGCTTTTTCCTTAGTCGTCATCGTAATCTTCCTTGTGTTTTTTGTGTTACAGGTTGCACGTCTCTTTTAGTGCCTTGCCCGCTTTAAATGCTGGCGTCTTTGATGCGGCAATCTGAATCTCTTCTCCGGTTCGCGGGTTACGACCAGTGCGAGCAGCTCGAGAGTTAACTTTAAAGCTACCAAATCCAAGGATCGATACGTCATCACCGTTCGCAAGCGAAGTAGAGATACCTTCAACTAGCGCATTTAGTGCTGTGCCTGCTTGGTCTTTTGAGATGTCTGCAGAAGTCGCGATGTGTTCAACTAATTGAGATTTGTTCATAATCTATATTCCTTATTGAGTACGGCTAGCGTCTACCTTTAGCACCTAGCTTATGCGATCTTATCAACAGCAATTGAAATAATGTCAGTGAGCGGGTAGAGCTTTGTAAAGTAACCAACAGAATTGACTATAAAAGCATCTGTCGGTTCAATCAATGCAATTCATTGATTATTATTGGTTTATAGACATGTTGCCCAAATTTACTTGAGAAAAGAGCATTAGGGTTGCCCGTTCGATTCATAATCCAAATCGAAGCTGTCATCTATCACGTTGATAACGAAAGAGTAAAAACAAAGAAGCCCAGCTTAATTGCTGGGCTTCATGTTGTGCTGTCAGAGCGATTTGTTAATTCAGAACTATTTAGTAATAAAAATTTGTTCTGTTTCTAGTGATGTCATCGTGCGAACTTGACGCCAAATGTAGTAGAAAATACCTAACATCATCAGCATGCTTGGGATGGCGATTGCTGGGTAGCTGTAAAGTGTCAGCTTGCCAAGTTCTTCATTAAAGGCAGCGGTGCCAGCAGGGCTAGTCACAATCCAAGTCGCTAGGAAGTAGTTCATAGCTGAAGAAAATGCGAAAGTACTCGCGAATAGGTAGTTGGATGTCATTAGACAACGATCAAACTTTGCTTGGTTACCGAACTGCTTTAGGCGCTCTTCAATAAGAGAGATATTTAACAGGGCCGGTGTGAAGATAACTTTCTGGATAAACGGGTAGCGGGTGAAGGTTGAGCCAAGAACCGCCAAACCAATTAGACCAGGGATTAATGCTTCTTTTAGTGCTAACCAACGAGTGTCTAGCTCAAAGAAACCAATACCGCCCGTTAATAGCACGCTGACGAAGCCAAGCGCCGCTATGAAGTTGAACTTCTTGTTGCGGATCAACTCCATGCCACCGTAAGCAATAGGGAAGGCTAGTGCGACAAGTAATGCTAAGCCTGTTCCGAGAAGCTCATCTCCACTGAACTTCATTAAAATGAATGAAGGAAGAAAGACGTTAAACACGACTTCGAAAAGAGGACTCGATTTTTTGTTTTCTGTGTTACTCATAATTTCTAAATACATTATGTTATGGATTTGTTCTCAGGGATTGTTGTTTACCTCGCCCAAGATGTAAAGCCTTAAGGCGTCATGCTGTGTAACGACATGTGACATCAACGACATCTCTGAGCCTATATAACGCTCAATTTAATACTTTGTGAGGGATGTTTATCTGGCCGACTTGGGGAAATCGAGTGGAAATTTTGGTTTAGTTTATTCAAACCTAATTCAGTTTATTGCGTTGTCGCGTACTCTTACTCACATTCACCGCTCTTAAACGATTGATGAATGTGAAATGAGGGAGAATAGAAAGGAATAGTTATAAGTCCATTATTGGTCGAAAAGTAGGTTAAAGCTTAAAGGGATTTGGTCGGAAATCGCTAATCCACCCACGGTCGCTGAAAGTTTGTTTAGATTCTCTGTCGATATCCCAAAATCAGCGCCGTTGACGATGATTGTCGAAGCTGAGCTAACCATGACAAACCCTGAGGATGGAACCACCACAACTGGGAAATCGATCGTTTTGGTTACGCCGTGTAAAGTAACTTCCGCTGCTACTGTTGTTCTTTTTGGATCACCAGATAGCATCGACGGTTCAACCTTCCCAGAGATCTTCACTTCAGGAAAAGTCATCGATTCAAAGTAGAGTTCATTCAGTCTCTGGTCACGAATAGCGACTCCGGTGCTCACGCTTTTCAAGTCCAATACTATTGAAAACTGACCCTCTTCGGTAAGTCCTCCAGACATAGGTTTGATGGATGCGGGCTCGACAACAAACTGCTTTTTAATGGTCGCGAATGTGATGTTCGATAACTTCGGATCTAATGTGTAGCCCGACTCCGCGAAAGATTGAGCGGAGATAACGGTGCATAGGAGGCCGAATGTAGAGATTAGTTTTTTCATAAGTTGTCACCAGATTGATGAATTCACAGGTTTACGTTCTTGAGTCGTACGTTTTTAAAATGACTTTTTGGAAAGAGTGATTGAGAGAAGCTTAGTTCAGCATTCGAAAAATTACCGCAGGAAAAGAAGAGCGTCGCTGTATTACTGGAATCATGATCGACGAAGTGACTTGTTTATTTTTGGTTATGTTATAACATAACCAAAATCACTCTTGCCAAGAATAATTATTCTGTTGGTAAAAGGGAAGCGATGAGCATGTATCAAGGAGACGACGTAATGAATGCCGTGTTAACCAAGCCTTTGGCTACCAATAGCAGCCAGCCACTCAACATTAGTTCAGCTGTGAGTATTCAGGATAAGGCAAATCACAAGCCAAGCTTGAGTGCTTCTGAGCAGCCAACGGTATTAGCGGAAATCTACCAAAGTGATATTAATATAGCGGTATGGCAGCGACAGTTTGATGAAGGCTTAACGACGGCAATTAGTGAATTTATCGCCTTGAATCCAAACTTTAGTAAGTCTGTTAGCGTGTCACCTGAAAATGCTTTCGATAAGTTGGAATTTGCCACCGATGGCACCGCCTCTAAAGCGCTGTTAGAAAACATGGCAGAGCTGGTGGATATGTTCTGTTGTTTGTTTGAGCTTGAAGAAGTCGGGTTACGTTTAGCCGTTCTGAATAAAGCGATGTGTCCACGTTTCCATTTTGATCAAGTGCCTTGCCGCTTGGTGACAACTTATCATGGTGTTGCGACTCAATGGTTGCCAAACGACTTAGTCGACCGTTCTAAGCTAGGGCTAGGGGCTAACGGAAAGCCTGATTCTGTTTCAGGCCTGTACAACGACGAATCTGACATCCAGAAAATGGCCAGTGGTGATGTTGCGTTATTAAAAGGGGAGCGTTGGAGTGGCAATGAGAATAGAGGCCTTGTTCACCGTTCACCAGTCACTTCATCTGACGAAACACGATTGCTGTTAACGTTGGACTTTGGTTGATCAACTTTTGACTATTTAGTTCGCAACCTGTTTCTATTCAGACGTTCAACTCATTTAAATACCTTCCTAATGAGCTAACGGCATGGCGCGATCTGTGCCGTTATTATTCTCAAACAGAGACACTCATCAGCTGACCATGTTTAGCACATTAATTCAAAATTTAGAGTTTACCATTCTCTAAATCAATGCGTTACGATGCGTGCACTTACTCACATATATCAATATTTCAGTTCCTCATCGGTTTCTTAATTTATTTTAAAGCGTAAAATATATCCCGCTTGCAAACCTCTTTGGCAACCAATTTGTTCGCCACGGTTTTTTACTTCCACATTATAGGTTTCCTATGTTCAAGAAACTCTCGCTTAAAAATAAACTGGCGATTTCAGCCAGTATGGCCATTATCCTGGGGGGGATCTTGGTCGAGGCATTGTCTTTTCGTGCTTCATTGCAAAGGTTGGATACAGAAGTTGAACAGCGTTTAGAAGGCGCATCGGCTTCTTACAATCAATATGTATCGGATTGGATCTTATCCAAAGAGCGTGCGCTTACTTCTCTTTCGAAAGAATCCAAACAAGAAAGCTTGGTGACTCACCTAAAACAGGTTCGTGATTCAGCCTCTTTTGATAATGTCTTCTTGGCGTTTCCAGACGGTTCGCAAAAGAACGCAAACGGAGTGGTATTGCCGCCGGGCAATGATGACCCACGTCTATGGGGTTGGTACACCAACGCGGTAGCAAACCCTAGTAAGGTGTTCATGGATAATCCAACGGTTGCAGCTGCAACTGGGGCGAATGTTGTGTCGCTGGGTACTGCCATGCAATTACATGGTCAACAGGTTGTGTTAGGCGCGGATGTTGAAATTACCGACATTCTTAATAGCCTAGAGCAAGTGATTCTTCCGGGTGAAGGTTACATGTTCATCGCGACCAATAAAGGCACGGTTTATACGCACCCTGACACCAAGTTACTGAACAAAAATATCAGCTCACTTGGGTTAGATTTTGCGGACGTACAAAAGGCGCTGACTAGCGGTAAAGACACTTCTATCGAGTTGAATGGCAGCGACTATGTTCTGTACGCACGTGCGATTGATGGAACGAGCCTGATTACTGTGAGCGTTGTTAACCATGACTCTCTGGTTGCGCCACTATTTGATGCAGTGATTGGTCAAGTGTTGGTGACGCTACTTGTGGTGATCGTATGTACCATACTGTTTAACCTGTTGTGTACGATTCTATTCCGCCCGTTGAACCACGTTTCTCAAGCACTGGCGCAAATCGCGAATGGTAGTGGTGATTTAACTCAACGCATTGATGTTGAAAACCAAGATGAAGTGGGCGAGTTGGCTCATAACTTCAATACCTTTGTTGGAAGCTTACAGCAGTTGATTGGCCATATCCGTGGGCAGTCAGAACAGCTAAACAGCCAGTCAGAGCAAAGTGCTCAGCGTGCGAACCGTTCGGTGGATGAGCTTAATCATCAGCAGCAAGAAATCACTATGGTCGCGACGGCCGTAACTGAAATGGCGAGCGCCACGCAAGAGATAGCATCGCATGCCGAGCAAACAGCAAAAGCGGCGCAAGATTCAGCGACAAGCACTAACAGTGGTCACGCTCTGGTTGTGGATACCAAAGGTTCAATCAATAACCTAGCCAATGAAGTTAATGAAGCGGGTAGTGTGATTAGCGAACTTAACAAGCATGCTCAAGAGATCTCGACTGTACTCGCAACGATTCAAGGCATTGCAGAACAAACCAACTTACTTGCTTTGAATGCAGCGATTGAAGCGGCTCGTGCTGGTGAACAAGGTCGTGGATTTGCTGTGGTAGCGGATGAAGTACGTGTGCTTTCACAGCGTACCCACTCTTCAACGGAAGAGATCAAATCAACAATTGATATCCTGCAGCGTACAACGGCGCAAGCGGTTGAGCTGATGGAGAGCAGTTCTAAGTTGGCAATACATTCAGTAGAAGATGCCGATCGAGCTTCGCATGCGCTTGAAGAGATCAATACTGCAGTTGCTTTGATCAGCGATATGGCGACTCAAATCGCGACGGCTGCTGAAGAGCAAACACATGTGACGGGTGAAATTACCCAGAACGTGACGACCATTAAAGATGTTACCGACCACTTAGTTGTGGGCGCACAGGACAGCTTAACTGAGTCGAACGAACTTAAGAGCCAAGCCGCTGGCTTAAGTGACAAAGTGGCGACTTTTAAGCTTGCTTAACTGGTTCGCTCACTGATGCCTGATCAGTGAGTGCACGTTAAGCAATAAGCCAAAGCGACGTAGATTACGTCGCTTTTTTTGTGTCTGTGAACAATCGAATTCTTTACTAATCCGCTTCTGAAAATTCTCTAAGCGCACTCATTGCGGCTTCAGCTTTGTCTTTCTGAACGAAGATATGGTCGTGATAAAAGCCAGCAATCACGTTGGCGCTAATGCCGTAAGAACCAAGCTTGGTGGCAAAGGCTGCTGTTAATCCAACCGCTTCAAGACTGGAATGTACCGACAATGTAATCAGGCTAAACACACCATCGAAGTTTAGCTGAGCTTTGGTCGCAACGTCTTCTTCCAGAACCAGCGTTAAACCTTCTTTCTCACGAAAAGTTGAGATTGGATTGAGCTGAACATAGTCTGTTAACGCTCCGTCGACAGTACAGAAAACATAGTTGCCTTCAATGAGTTCTGGTGACATGGACTTTAACAAAATGTCTAAATCGGTAATGGCAGTCATAGTCAGTTTCCCTGCGTTAATAAGCTAATTGATGATGTATGCAGTCACGATAGAAGCAACTGACAGTTAAGTAAAATTAATGATTTTAATTCTGCATCAGTTTTACTAATGGCAAGTTTTCCTCCTTAGTGATGGCATCGTACTTCTACCAACTTGTCGATTGTTCCATCTCGTCAGATAAATGGTCGATAAAGGCTCTTAACAGCGGTGTGACTTGTTTACGCGTTCCATAAATAGCATGAACACCGAGCGTTTTAGGTTGCCATTCAGAAAGCAGTGGCACTAATAGACCATCACGCATCAAGGTTTCCACTGAAGGGAAGGGCAGTAAACAGATACCGTTGCCTTTGAGTGTGGCAGAAAGCAGAACCTCTGAGGTGTTTGCACTGATATTCCCTTTAATCGGAACCGATTCGAGCCCATTGGGGCCATTGAACGTCCAAGCGGTTTTGCCAAAGTAACTGAACGATAAACAGTTGTGGTGCGCTAGATCTTGGGCTTCTGTGGGTGTGCCTTTCTCTTTTAGATATTGAGGCGATGCGCAAATCACGGAGCGGCATTCACCGATCTGCTTCGCGACAATATTGGGCGTCAGTTCGTTGGTTATGCGAATGGCCAAATCGATGCGTGACTCAACCAGGTTGACGGTCTGATCAGTCGAGATAATGTCGATAGAAACCTCTGGCCATTTGGCGATGAAGCGACTAATTGATTCCATCAAGAAGCTATCGACAATCGAGTAGCTCGCAGTAATACGCAGCTGACCTTTTAAATGCTCTCGGTTTTGGTTTCTGATCCCAGCTAGGGATGTTTCCAGTGCCAAAAGTTCTCTGGCGACCTCAAGTGTTTCTTTACCTGCGCTGGTTAAACTCAAGCTTCGTGTTGTTCTGTGAAGCAAGCGTGTGTCCATCCATGTTTCTAACTCACCCAAATAACGAGTGACCTTGGTTCGTGAGAGATCAAGGTGCTCTGCCGCTGCGCTCAAACTGCCACGTTCCACTATGGTGACAAAGACATTCATTGCTTCGAGTTTATCCATTGTTTTATTGCCTAGAGAATTAAACCGACCTCAGTATATGTCCGAAAACTGCAATAGTTAAAGTCAATTTGATATCTATTTCATCTAAAAACAATCAAATAAGATATTTGGACATTCAACGAGTTGGCAGGTGTTCAACTCCAAGTATCGGAATAAAGCCATGAATACGTTATCCAAAAACCTGTTATTAAAAAGCATGCTTTTAGGAACCATAAGCCTAGGAACCGTGCTGGCATCAAGTGTTGCTTTAGCTGTGGATCTGAACATCACTCACTATAACCCCGGTGAGAACGCGATATTCCCTGCAAGCTCGGTATTGGTTTCGGGTGAGAAAGAAGTGATTCTATTTGACGCACAATTCAGTGTCGCAGACGGACAAAATTTGGTGGAGCAAATCAAAGCCACAGGCAAAAAATTATCGATGGTTTACATCAGCAGCGGCGACCCAGATTACTACTTTGGTTTGGAACCGATAGTTTCGGCATTTCCTAACGTTAAAGTCGTTGCCAGTGAAGCCGTTGTCGCGCATATCAAACGCACCAAAGATGCAAAGCTTGAATACTGGGGGCCTATATTAGAAGGCAACGCGCCCTCTAAGGTGATTGTTCCAATGGTGATGAACGACACAACATTAAGCATCGAAGGTGAAACCATCGAAGTGAAAGAGATAAATACACACCAAGCTTACCTATGGGTTCCGTCTGAAAAAACGGTGTTTGGTGGCGTGTCGGTGTATAGCGGTGTGCATGTATGGATGGCAGATACTGCATCGAAAGAGATTCGTAGCCAGTGGTCACAATCGTTGGAGCGTATGAAAGCACTAGAGCCAGAGGTTGTAATTCCGGGTCACTATTTAGGTGAAATGCCAACAGGAATAAATGCAGTTCACTTCACGAAGGATTATGTGGCTGATATTGAAAAAGCGTTGGCGAGCAAAAGTAATCCAACATCGGTCGAGATCAGTGATTACATGAAGAAAGCCTACCCGAAATTTGAGGCTACGGAAGGCGATTTAGAACTTGGCGCGAAAGTGCTAAGCGGCGAAATGGCTTGGCACTAGAGTTGATTATCTCGGTTGTGTCCCAGAACAGTCTGAAGATTGTATGCTAGATTTATTGGTGATACACAACTGGAGATATCGATGATCTGGCTTTCAGTGAAAGTACTACAGATTGGATTTGTCTATGGATACAGGAAGTATCAAAAAACGAAAAGAGCTCCAGCTTAGGAGCTCTTTTTTTGTTTCGGAGAGACGACTTTCTATTTCAAGTGAGAAAGAAAATCAGCATTTACCCGGTTTACAGTTAGTAGTCAGATTAGCCTAGTAGCCAGATCCGCCCTGCAACTCAATATCACCAATAAGCGAAAGTATGTTGAAAATAGAACCCATTACTCCTCACATCGGCGCTCGTATTCACGAACTAGAGCTTTCTACATGCAGTGCTGATGAACTAGATAAGGTGTATCAGGCACTTATTGCCCATCAAGTGATCTTTCTCGACGGGCAGACTTTGTCTCCAGAACAACACTTGATGATTGCACAGCGCTTTGGAACGTTAGAACCTGCACATCCTTTCTTCCCTCGCGTGGAAAGTGCGCCACAGGTGAGTGTGATTGAAACAACCCGTGGCAATGCGCCAAAGGAAAGTTATTGGCATACCGACTTAACGTGGCGCAGCTTGCCGTCGAAAGCTTCCCTGTTGCATGCTCAACACATTCCAAGCATTGGTGGTGACACTATCTGGTGTTCTATGACTGCGGTTTTTGAATCTCTACATGAAGATATGAAAGCTAAGTTGAGAGGGTTGTCGGCGACTCATTCGCTTGTGGCCTTTGAAGGTATAGAATCAGAAGACATTGATCTCGATTGGCACAAATCCTTGATTAAAACAGCACAGGAGAATCCGCCAGTGGTTCACTCTGTTGTTCAAGTTCATCCTGAAACGGATAAAGAAACGCTCTGTATCAATGAACAGTTTACTCGTTATATCAACGAACTCGACCGCAAAGAGAGTGATGTTTTACTCAGCCAACTGTTTGAAATTGCGAGACGCCCTGAGTTTCAAGTTCGTTTCAAATGGGACAACGGCTCAATGGCGATCTGGGATAACAGGATAACGCAACATTACGCAGTGATAGATTACGGGGATACTCCAAGAAAAATGCATCGAGTAACAGTGACATAGCGGTAAGCTGAACACAGTTATCAAAAGAACACCGCGCATGCCCATCCCTGAACCAAGCACTCGTACTTAAATTTAAGCGTCAGCAGGGTGCATCATTCATCTACGCTTAATAATAAAAACAAATGCGTTGGTACATATTTGATTGAAACCTCACTGCTCGGACGTGATGTGTAATATAATCGGCGCCAAAATATAAGTATAAAAACCAAATCATAGAATTAATAAACGTCAGGGCTTAGAGAGCAAAGTATTTCGTATGAACGCGATTCGTAAAGTTTACCAGTACGCAGAACCGAATTTAACCCTCGTGGGTTGGATGGGCTTTGTCGGCTTCCCAATTTACTACATTGTGTGGGAGTTTTTGTTCCCGCAACCCTACGAAAACTTAGCGCTTCGCCTGTTTTGCTCGGTATTGTTCTTTGGCATTATATTTCGCAATCGCGTCCCATTTGAATGGCGAAAATACCTTCCGGCTTATTATCAAGTTGCCGTAACTATCTGTTTGCCAGGTTTCTTCTTCTACATGCTGCTAATGAATAATTGGTCCAACGTTTGGGTTATGTCATTCATGTCGGCTATTTTCCTCCATATTTTATTGGTGCACGTGACGAGAGTGATGTTTGCACAAACCTTTGCCGGTATTGGGATTGCTACCTTGTGCGCTTGGATTGCACAAGGCTTCTACCTCGAACTCACAATGGATTGGACGCATGTGCCAATCTTTTTGTTTATCTACTTATTCGGCAACTTGTTCTACTTCCGCAATCAGGTGGAACATGAAAACAAGGTGTCATTGGCGAAGTCTTTTGGTGCGGGTATTGCCCATGAGATGCGAAACCCTCTAAGCGGATTACTTACCTCTATTGATGTCATGCAGTCCATATTGCCGAACCCTAAAAGTGGCGATCAAAAAGGGCAATATGCGTTAAGCAATGAAGAAGTGATTCAGTTGCGTGAAGTGGGCGATGAAGCGATGGAGATCATTCATTCCGGTAACGAAACGATAGATCTGTTACTGACTTCAATTGATGAAAACCGAGTCTCTCGATCTACGTTTAAGAAGCATTCAGCGCAAGCGGTGGTTGAGGATGCGATAGACAGTTTCAATTACAAGCGCTCTGCTGATAAATCAGCAATCTCTTTAGACGTACAGAGTAACTTTGATTTCTTGGGTAGCGACACTTTGTTGAAGTACGTGATGTATAACTTGTTCAAGAACGCATTCCACCATCGCAGCCCTGAAGATTTTCATATTCATGTCACCATGTGTAGTGATGAAGTGGCCAATCAAATAATGGTTACCGATAACGGATCAGGCATCTCAAATGATGTGATTCGACGCATTTTTCAGGACTTTTATACTACTGGCCAATCGGGTAATTACGGCTTAGGTTTGCCATTTTGTCAGAAGGTAATGCGCTCGTTTGGTGGTGAAATTAAATGTCAGTCTGAAGTGGATCAATGGACACAGTTCACGATGACTTTTCCGTCTTTGTCTTCCCATTCGGTGAAAGAAATCAAGAATGAACTGACTAAACTTAAGACTGTGCTAATGGTGAGTGACCAGAAAGTTCTCACCAATAAAATGACTGAGGTAGCCCGTTTTATGGGGTTTGAGCTCACGGTGTTGGATGTAGCATCAGCGCTTAAAAATAAGGAATACCAGTTCGAATTCGACTTGATATTCGTTGACATGGAGAGCTTGGATTTAAGAGCAAGTTGCCTCGATAGGGTTGAATCGTTACTTTCATTCACTGAAGCTCGAATCATCTATTTGTATGAACATCACCCAATTAAACGTGTCCGAAACGTTGCTTTTGAACCTATTTGGGTGGAAACACAAGTTTGGCTACTGAATACCAAGGCGACCATCGAACGCTTACTTTTCGACTCCAACTATGTGATGCCATCAGTTTCTGTAAAACCGTTAGAGGCTATCAATAAGCGCACGATCATGGTGGTCGATGATAACGAATCTCTGCGCCGATTTACCGCGATGTTATTGGAAAAGCAGGGTTTTGATGTCGTGCAGAAAGAAGATGGGCAACAAGCCTTAGACGCGTTGGACAGCGATGATATTGATTTAATTCTGATGGATATCGAGATGCCAATCATGGACGGTGTTGAAGCTTCTCGTCGAATTCGAAGCGCTAACAAAGCATACTCTTCAGTGCCAATTATTGCTCACACGGGTGACAGTTCTCCTGTGACATTGGAAAAAATGGAATCATCAGGCATGTCAGATTTTATCGTGAAACCTGCCGACAAGAACCGACTATTCGATAAAATTGCTCACTGGATTTAGTGGATGTAATAGTCAGAAGTTCACGGCCATTGGGTAGACATAGATACAAGAAAGAGCTCAGCGAATGGCTGGGCTCTTTTTGTATCGCGACATGATAGCGTCCATTCAGTCCTGCCGTTGGTGTTGGTTATAAATATGGTTTGAACAAGGTTACACGAACTCTAACTCGGGGTGATGGTACGCTTCGTGACAAACCGTGAGCACATGGTCAATGTCTCTTGGCGTCATGTCGGCATTCACTGAAAAACGGATGATGTTTTTGTTCTTGCCAGTCGCAGGGCGGCAGAATACTGCACCGAACACATCACGCTGCTCTAGGAAGTCACGCACACGTTCAGTGTTTCTTTCATTGCCGCACTCTAGCGCTACAATTTGAGACTCACTGCGGATATTAAAGCCAATTCGCTTTAGCCCCGTAGTCAGCGATTTTGCCCGATTGAATAAGGCTTCTCGTTTGTCTTCCGCACCTTTGATCACCTCCAACGTTTTCTCTAAACGAACCACTTCTTGTGGTAACACTGTTGAGCTAAAAATCGCAGGGTACGCCACAAACGGCAAGGTTTTAGACAGTTGTTTAGGGCCAAGGATTGCCCCGGCGCGATAAGCAAAGGTTTTTGCCAAGCTAACGGTGATGAAGTCGACTTGGTTGGTGAGCCCCAATGCTTGCACTAAGCCTGCACCATTCTCTCCATGTGTACCCAGTGAATGGGATTCATCAACGACGACCGCACAATCAAACTCTTGCGCCATTTCGTAGATGTCGCGCAGTGGGGCAATGGTGCCTATTGTGCTGTAAACCGAGTCGACAACAATGACACCTGAGCCGTGGCGCTCTAACTGTTTGCGTAGGTGATTCATATTGTTATGCATAAACGGATGGGCAACTGCGCCGGCAGCCCGAATCCCTTCCCATAGCGACATGTGTGCAAGGAAATCAATATACACAGGTGTGCCCGGTGGGCAGATGGTTTGCAATAGCCCAATATTGGCCGCCCAGCCCGATTGAGAAAGCAAACAGCTCTCCATTCCAACATAGTTCGCAAGCTCAGTTTCGAACGCAGGTTTAGACTGATCATCTTGTAAGAAAATGGCAGACATCACCACGTTGTCATCGTGCTCACAGATCGCCGCTTGATGGGCTTGTTGGATCTGTTTGTTGTGTGACAGCGCTAAGTAATCATTGCTCTGCATCACAACGGAATTACGCTGGGGGCGTTTACCCAATACTAAATGCTTCTGGCTTTGGTTCTGGGTAATCAGGTCTTGAATATAGAAGTTCAAGCGTTCTTCGATAAAGGAAGGTAGTGGTTTGTTTTTTGTTTTATCACTCATAATAGTTCTCTTCAAATACAGGAAAACGCCAGCGCTGACGGCTGTATATTGACGATAAAAAGTGATGTGTCATTAGCCAAGTTGCATAATTTTGTGGGTGCTTGCAAACTCAGCATTTAAGGGTTTTGAGGCGAGTGGGTTTCCTTACGGTTCGGGGCTTTACCCGAATTAAGATAGGAATAATAGCCTTCTTTTTTATGACAAAAGGCTATTAGAATTCGGCATTCGAAGGCATTTAAAAAAGCGGATTTTGAAAGGCTACGTGCTACGTGCTGTTAGCTGTGAATATGGATAAGCTCGATTAAGGCATCCAATTGCTGCTTGGCTCCACCCTCTAACGAATACCCAATATTGATGCGTAAGCAATTGCTGTAAAGGTCGAGAGTGCTGAACAGGTGTCCAAGCCTAATATCAATGTTCTTCTCGGTAATGCCCTGAGCAAAGGCTGACTGGGCAGGGCAACGCTGTAGCTCGCAGCTGAGAACTGAGCCTTGTATTCGTTGATAAACCTGCCCGGCAAGCACCATCCCAAACGGTAACTCGGTGACAAACTTTTCGATACGGATCCACACCATAAGACAAAACCGCCTTTGTCGTAGTATTTCGCGGGGAGCGGCGTGTGTGAGGAGTAGGACAGTTCCAGATACACATCATCTTCTTCAATGATCGGCACTCGATAGTGATTCGCTAATTCAGCCAGTTTCTGCTTTTGAGTGGCTGACATGTTGATCCCTTGAGGGTTCATATGAGAGGTACAAAAGATCGCGGCATCGACTTGTTTATTTTTCAAATGCGCTTCTAGCTGTTGCAAGTCGACACCATCATCGAGCGATGGGATCTCGATGATTTTTCGCGACATTTGTCCGAGCAATTCCAGAATACCGTTAAAACATGGCGAGCTAATAGCGATGGTGTCGCCTTCTTTAGTGCAAGATTCAAGTGCGGCCTTAATCGCAGACATACAGCCAGCCGTAATCACCATCTCTTCAGGTGAAAAGTGCACATCGAGCTTGGCAAAATGAGTGGATAATGCCTGTCGTAAAATCGGCTCACCTTGTGTATCTGGGTAATGGTTAAGCCTGTTGCTCATACGCCTAATAGCGCGACGAAAACTTCGTTCCAGTTCAACGATCGACTGCTCATCATTAGTGGTGCTCGAAACCCCTAAAGGCCCATTGATTGAGTTGTGAGTCGATGAGGTTTGCCTAACGCTGGACACCTTACTCTCAAACTGTGCCCACTCTGGGGTTGAGTGAGCAGGTTTATGAGGAGAAACAAAATATCCCGCTTGCGGTCGAGAATGAATCCAACCTTGTGATTCCAGTTTTTGGTAGCAGCTCACCACGGTCGACATGCTGATCGCCTGTTGCTTGGCGCTACTTAGTCAGTTATGGCTTTGTGTTCGGTGTGGGTATTTGGGGGATGGCTTCATGGTCGATCACTGCTGGTTTATCGTCTGGGCTTTCATCGGTCTTACTTTCAACCAACGTATTAATCGGCATGGCGGTTGGCGTGTGGGTGTTCAAGGAGAGTGCTTCCGTTCGTAAGTTATTGGGTGCGATGCTAGCCATGTGTGCGTTGGCGGTATTGGTATCAGCAGCTACGGGTAATGTCACCGTTAATGGCGTGATCTTGATTATGATTGCGGCGTGCAGTTGGACCTTGATGGGCGTGATTGTTAAGGCATCGAAAACCACTCAAGCATTTGCATTTAATGTCTGGGGGATGTTGTTTGCTCCGGTGCCATTAGTGTTATTTGCCGTGATGTTACATGGTGACCAAATTATCTGGCAGGGCATCGAACAATGGGATTGGAACACGACGATTGCGGTGCTGTTTCAGGCTTACCCAACCACGCTATTTGGTTATTGGGTATGGAATAAGCTGCTAATCCAATACCCTTTAAGCACGACCGCGCCGTTAACCTTGTTAGTGCCTATCTTCGCATTGATTAGCGGTTACTTTATGTATGATGAGGTGCTGTCTGTGGCTCAGGTTGTTGCATCAATACTGTTTCTTGTCGGAATTGGTTTGATTGTGAAACCTGCGAATGTAACGAATACCAAAGCGACACAAACACTTGCTGAACAAAAATGATTGAAGAAAGCTGATATTGCATGAGCAGCTTTGAATGACAAATAAGACCTCGCACTTGTGAGGTCTTATTCTATGTCGAAGAAGTGAAGTTATTTAAATAACCAACTTACTAAGCAATCAACTAACCATACACGCAAGTAACTGGCTCTCAAGATCATCGTCTATTTCTAGACCGATCATTTCTATTCTGATTTCGATACACTCATCGAGTTCTGATTCCGTCAAGCCATCCTCTGTTAATTTGTAACCGAAAACCTCAAAAGAACATAGGCTTTTATAAGTGAATTCGAATTAAATTCTGAAATGATACAAATCTTATATTTAATAACGCTTATTTAGTAACCTCTGTTGAGTCCCATATCAAATCAAGTGGCTGATTTTATTGGGTATCGGAGAAAAGTCTCAAAAATTATTATTTAGTTCGCTAAAGTTTTAAATTCTATTAATGGTTGTTTGTATGGAATATAACGCCATTTCGTTACTGTTGAGTAGATGGTTTTTAGCTATATATGTGAAATTTGAAGCGAGTTATCTTTCTGATTTGAAAGAATAATTAAATAGTTAAGATAAAAAAGTTGGCGAAAATCAGAAGCTTGGCATACACTTTCCTAGTAAATGACCTTATCTCATTGATTGAATAGGGTAAATGCTTTGGCGCTACTGGCGATGGTAGCAATGTTTAACATAGCTTTGAGGAAAGTTTTATGGCACTCACGAAGGCCGATTTGGCTGAGAACCTGTTTGAGACACTCGGATACAGCAAGCGGGATGCCAAGGAAACGGTGGAAGTGTTTTTCGAAGAAGTTCGTAAAGCGCTCGAAAATGGCGAACAGGTAAAACTGTCTGGTTTTGGTAATTTTGATCTTCGCGAGAAAAACGAGCGACCTGGTCGTAACCCGAAAACAGGTGAAGACATTCCAATTTCTGCTCGACGTGTTGTTACTTTTAGACCGGGACAAAAACTAAAGGCCCGTGTCGAAAATATTAAAATCGAGAAGTAGCCAAGCAATAGACCACGCCTAGCGTGGTCTTTTTGTATCTGCATAGAGTTTAAGCTAAACGCATTTCTTTAATTTTTAGTAACCTTTCTCAAACTCCATCTATTTACTGTCCGGTAAGAACTTGCTTTAGATGCGAAAACAGAGGCTAGGCCTCTGACTTTGAATCTTCACTCTAAAGGGCTTGTTGAACCTTACTTGCGATGTCTTCAGACACCCAAGGCTTCCATACCTGTGGTGAGCTTTCTAGAAAGTAATACATGGCTTCTTCGGCGTCGGCTTGGTTGTCTTCCATCCAGGCCAGCAACTCACTCATTTGTTTATTGGTAAAACCACGCTTTTCAAAGTATTGGTAGGCAAGAGGTTCGTTATTAGCAAAGGCTTCTGTGGTGATTGTGTGAACCGGTGCTGGTGGATACATGGTCACTTTAGGAGATTCACAATCAGGTTGTGTCGTACAGTTACGGAATTCCTCAATGTCAGTACCACTTCCGAAATCAACCTTCACCATTTCATACTTACCTAGCACAGGCGTAGGCGACCAGTAATATCCAAACCATGCTTTTTTGCGTTCGTAAGCTTTCGCTATCGTACCTGCTAAAGCGGCGCCTGAGCCGGGGTCAACCATTTCAAAATTGTGATCTTCTAACTTAAGCGCATCGAACAGGTGACCGGAGGTAATCTGACAAGTCCAACCCGCAGGGCAGCTATAAAACGCAAACTTCTCATCATCTTCTGGGTGTTCAAACAGCTTTGCGTTTTTAATCACACCTTCAATGGTTGTAAGCTCTGGGTACTGTTCAACAAGGTAGTTTGGTACCCAGAAACCTTCTTCACCGCCGTTGACCAAAGACTTGCCCGCGTAACGTAGACGCTTATCCGCAACACCCTTATCCAACGCTTCTTTGATGCCATTAGTCCAAAGCTCTGGCGCAACATCAGGTTGACCTTTTTCGATCATTGACGTGCCCGTAGGGACGCTATCACCGGGGGATTAAGTCCGCTTCACAGCCGTAGCCGTTATTCAAAATGAATTGGTCGACATGAGCAATAGGCTCGCCGAGTTCCAGTTCATGTCTGCAATGGTGATCTTTCCGCATTCGTCAGCACTAGCGTGTACAGAAAACGCAGCAAGTAGCGCGATGGAAAGCATGGATTTGTTATTCTGCATTGACGTAATTCCTTTTCTTGTCAGAAGCTTATTCGCTATAGAAACAGAAATGTTCGACGGAGAAAAGAGACTGAGATCTAAATTTAAACGATCTGATTATTTGGGATAGGAAGTGGAGAGGCTACTCAACAAGTACTAAAAAGGGCTGCGAGTGCAGCCCTTGTGATGTTTATTGGAATAGCCTATCTATGTGTTAAGCCGCTTTAATGTGCGTTGTAATGTACGGTTGCCATGCTTGTTGGTAAAGCTCTAAAGATTGGCGTCGTAGGCTATTGATTTGTGCCGCTTCGATATCGTTGATTGGGCGATGTTCTGCAATTGCGTGACGCTCAATGCCTTGGATAATTTCGTACAGCTCGTGCTCAGGACCACTTTTCACGTCAGCAATCGCTTTTAAGTGAAGTTGAACCTCTGCAATGATGTTGGTTTTAGGCAAACGAACCAACAAGTTAAGGTCACGGTAACCAGAGTCAGCCGGCGATTTAAACTTATTTTTCAGCTTAACAACGTCTGCTTCACGGCTTAGCGCTTCGTAAACTTCAACCAAGCTCTCTACATCGTTCGCGATGATAGTTGCACGGGCTAAGTCGGTAATTTTTGTCACATCACCATCAAGCTCAAGGGCGATTTTTTCTTCTGCGCGAGCTTGAGATTTAACGCCAGCAAATAGCGCTTCAGAATTGGTGAGTAGGGCAGTACTTTTACAGATAGTTTCTAGTTCAGCTTGGCCTTGATGCGCTTTGCTGTACAAAATATCGAAGTCGGTGTAAGGCTGAGTCGGGCGTGAGTCGAAGGCTTTGATGCCGTAAAGGCCGCTCAAACTATGACGGAATACGTTTGAAGATACTTGGTTTTGCGCAGGAGTGCGCGTTTGATCTGTTGAACTTGTTGAAACAGGTGCTGCTGCGAATGCAGGCGCTCGGCTCAATACCAAAAGCATTAGGGCCGTCGTACGGAGAAATACACTCATTCAAACTCCAAAATACAAGGTTACAAAAAACGGGTAGTCAAAAGGGGTAACCAGTAACGCACAAGAGTAAAAACAGCTTAACTAATTTCACTACATATTAAATGAGGCTAGCTAAGACAGAAACCAATTCTAACGTTTAATATTGCTTTAAAATGTGAAGATATAGCCAAATAACCCAACCGTTAGTTCCGCAATTATCAGAACTTTGAACTTAGCCAGTTTCTGATTTTATCGAAATCAATTTAGTACTTTAAACCAAGCTAAGGTTGCTCTTACCTCTCTATACTGTACCCTTGCATTATGACTGTTTAACATGAACGAAAGATGAATAATCCTGAATTTTGGCACAATAAATGGGCAGCCAACCAAATTGGTTTCCACCTCGAAGATGTAAACCCACTTCTGATTAAATTTTGGGAAAAGACTGAGCCTAGCTACGAGAAGAGTGTGTTTGTTCCACTTTGTGGCAAAAGTGAAGATCTGATTTGGCTAGCTTCAAAGCATGAAGATGTTCAAGGTGTCGAGTTAAGCCAGATTGCGGTTCGCGCATTTTTTGCAGAGCACCTTTATACCCCGACTGTGACTCAAATTAGCGGTCAGCACGAGCTCTACCAATTCGATGAACTGAACATCTACACGGGCGATTACTTTTCAGCGCCAATCCAACCTGTCGATACCATTTATGATCGCGCGTCTTTAGTCGCATTGCCTGAAGAGATGCGAGTGCAGTACGTAGAGCGCTTAAAACAACTGCTGAAACCGGGCGGTAAGATCCTTCTGGTGACTCTGGATTATGATCAAAGCGAGATGGCGGGGCCTCCGTTTAGCGTACCTAAGTTAGAGATTGCTCAATTGTTTGCAGGATACAAAATTACATTGTTGAATCAAGATATAGCGAACGATGAACATCCGAAGATTGCTAAGAAAGGCTTGTCTCGCTTCTGTGAAGAAGTGTATTTGATTGAGTCAGACGCTTAAGTTCAGTCTGCTTAGTTAAGCGAACAGATAACACCAACAAAAAGACGGGCTCGATAGCCTAATGCCGATCAGTTAAAGCCAAAGCGATCGGTTGAAGGATCCTTCAGAGCTGT
>NZ_JBFSUV010000058.1:0-33575 GCF_041467515.1 Vibrio sp. 10N.247.311.12 | reverse complement strand
GCTTGTACGGTGGTGTGAGAGGACGGAGGCCGTGAGGCCTCCTCCTACTCGATTACTTATAGTGCCACAAGCTAGTCACTATATTGCTATAGCCTGTCGTCATTGTGCCACAAGCCAACCACCAGCGGCTCCACCAAGTTCAAAGTTAAGCCAGCCGGTTTGCATATAAACTATACAAAACCACACACCATTATTATAATTACTTCAGTTCTCAAAATCTTCTAAGTTCTCTGCCACTATCCGGTAGTTCCCTTATTAGTCGGGTGATATGTCCCGTTGATCATACCAGTCCTCGACTGAATTTATTGAAAATGTATTTTTCACTGATCCCTCATCGCGTGTAGCAACCGTCACACAGCACACCTAAGCAGATTGCCTCAGTCTTCTTTGGCGTGCTGTGTGGTGACAGTTACGTGTGGTGAAAAGTCGGATAACCTGGGGATAGGCTTCGACTTAACAATAATAAAAGTTGCCCTGCATTGGAGCGGGGCCTTTTTTTTTCTAAAAAGACACTTTACCCTTGGCATTTTCAGTTTCCTAACTTGAACAACTCTTTTATTTTCATTTTCCTTCATTGAAATGGTCGTTGATGTATACATAAGAAATCACCACGAGATCAAAACAAAGGTTATCTACCATGAGAAAAGTCACGTTGTACTTACTTCCGCGAGGGACACCGGCCCCGACTTCTATAAGTTCATCGATTCAACGTACAAAAAGGAATTGGAACTCCCTTCTGAACTGATTCAAAAAGGGGTGATTCTAGCGTTCGGTGATGGCGAAGATTCGTACCATGTGTATATCCAAGAAATTCACTATCAAGTGAATGAAGCAATAACTAAGGTGCTGTGTAGCTACTGCAACAATGATTTTCATGAAATGGGTATACTTCGGTAAAAAAGAATTCTTCGATGCCTTTCTAACGCGGCTGGTGGCTGATAAATGGGTGATTTCAGCTGACGAACCAGAGTAGTGCAGATGGCTTCTCTTGAACGAAAAAAAGAACCCGATCAATAAGGGTTCTT
Source organism: Vibrio sp. 10N.247.311.12 (assembly GCF_041467515.1). Taxonomy (NCBI): domain Bacteria; kingdom Pseudomonadati; phylum Pseudomonadota; class Gammaproteobacteria; order Vibrionales; family Vibrionaceae; genus Vibrio; species Vibrio sp. 10N.247.311.12. Next base: position 32,550 of record NZ_JBFSUV010000058.1, on the reverse strand, counting down.
TTTTAATGCCAATAGATGTCAATTTGGAACTGCGTTTGGATTCAAGAGAAAAGCAATACATGAAGATCTGTGGCCATGTGTTCTAACTTCTAATATTATCTACACTCTATATTAATAACTATTAATATCTATTATTAGTATTGGAACTATGGGATCTATAATAACTATGGAGTATCTTAAGTAATTGTTTATAAAGAACTTTTAGCGGTTTCAGTTACACATTACCCGTATGTTTGATCTCATTTTCCGAACATATGATCATCTTACCCGAACTTATGATCTTTCTATCCGATTCTTTGATCTGTATATCCTTGTTTATTGATCATTTAGCTCTCTTCAAACACACACTTTATCCGTGTTTTCACCATGTTGACACTGAATAGATTTTTAGCACAGTTTTGAGCTGTGCATAAGTTAATTAAGCCTCTGTTTTTATTAGTAATTATCATCAACAGATAGGCTGTTAATTTCGTTAAGGAAGCTTTCAATTGATTGAGCCATTTCCACACGTTGTTCTTCTTCTTTTTCACGACGCTTGATAGCTACGTTTATCTTGCTTGCTCTGTCTTGTTCGCCTATTGACGTATAACAGTGTGAAAGGTTCTTTAGCTCATCAGTAGTGAGCTCACTTCCCCCGACACGCTTCATTTCTAATGAAGAGATTATCCGCTTTATATCTTCAATGTTGAGCTTTTGAACTGGGCCTTTCTTCTCAACCCAACGGTACAAGAATTTGATCTTTGATATCTTACGACCTTCACGGTAGACCTCATAGCCATGGGTTCTGCCATCTTCAGAGTCGTAGAACATGATCTCTTGATTTGTTTCTGAGTCTTCTTCTATACCTTTAATGCTGGCTTTGATGCAACGATCAATAAATACGCTGTTATTGGAAAAAGAACGTTTTCCTGATTTGATCTTCCCTGCAGGGTCATGGAGTCCAAATAAGCCCTTTAAGTCTTCAATATCAAAGGTTTGTAGGTAAGTCCCACCGCCTTTGAAACGACTAAGTATTTCATAGAGACGTTTGGCATACTCTTTTTTAAGGCTAAGAAAGCTCTGTGTAGTAATAAGAGCGTAGCTATTATTATACTCGATGTAGGCATCTTTGAGCTCTTCATTCGGCTTCATTGTCAGGCGTCTATCTTTGTATGTCACTCGTTTGAAAATTGAGATGAAGTCGAACTCTTGGATATCCTTGGTATCATCTTCAACTAACACACCAATATTTTTCTTAGTCAGTCTATCTGCAACAGGTCGGAGTGTCTTTGCTAGTTCCTTTGGATCAATGTTTAGCCATCGCGAAAGCTGAGTTGATGTGAATTGATAGGTTGGCGTGTTATTATTCTCCCAATCTTCAGGCTTCATGTGCGCTATCATTAAGGCAAACAGGTCTGCCTCACGCTGTGTGAGGTCTTGCTGGGAGAATACAAGCTTATGCGCTTTTTTAAACTGTTTTGGAAGTGTATGCTTCTTCGAGGTATTGACCATATCCATGCCTAATCTCAACTGTATTTTCTACTATCTGGAAGTATAACACTTTATCCGTGTTAGCATCACAGCTTTTCCGTTATTAACTCTAGAAATCCGTGTATTTCTACAAAAACTCTCCGCATGCATTGAAAGTTCGCTGGTGGCATCTTCGTCATCGGTTATAACGCTTTCAACTTCTTGATTATTAATCGCACATTCATACCTTTAAACACGTCCAATAACGATAGTATCAATGTCTAAACCAAACTATTTATCTCGTATGTGATCAGTTTATCCGTGTAACACTACAGATATTCCGTGTACGTTTACACTGTAAGATATCACTTCATTGAATTCGCTATGATATTGTTTTATATAGTTTTATATGTAGGGTAGTTGCGATAACTATAGGTTTTATACTCACGCTCATATATTCTATTTGGTTGAAATGCATCCAATCATAGTGAATTCTTGATCTATTTATCCGTGTTTTGTGCCAAGACACACCTAAGCCCTGTTCATTTAGATCAGTTTGTCCGTGTCATATGACAGGCGTGGGGGCAAATACCGGTCTTTAATGATCAGTTTATCCGTGTAGTATTACTCTTAATCCGTGTTTATACAGCTGACATGACAATTCTACTGCTTTCAATGATCAGTTTATCCGCGTATTAATACATTTAATCCGTGTTTTTTAACGACGAACCTAACCAAGAGGTTTGATGATCAGTTTATCCGTGTAAATGTACATATTATCCGTGTTTCGCTCACTTGGTGAGTGTCTAGTTTGTGGTAAAACCGTTCTTCTCCCAGTTCTCCGTAACAGTCATCAATACATTACATATTTTCCGTTTAAGCTAACAAACAGGAAGTACTGTTGTTTTGATGGTTTTGTGCTCGGTAAATGTACACTCTTCACGCTATTTGGTCTTATCCTGCTTATGTTTCCTATTCATAACCCCCTTGTTGATCATTTTATCCGTGTATACACATGCTTTTTCGATTAATCACACAATATATCCGTGTTTTTAGTGGTTATTAGATATGGTCACACATATTTTCCGTGCTTCCATCACATATAACCCGTAACTTATTACAGGTTTTCCGTGTTGTTTTGTTTTTCACACACAAAATCCGCGTTTCACACGGGTTTTATGTGATATTGATCCTATCCAATGTACTTTCTTAACCAGTATCCATAGCTGAACCACAGGTTGGACTTATCTCAATGCAACCCAACTCGCCAATGCGACACATCCAAGTGTTGTGACAGCCTCAAAGAAGCCGTTACTGGCTGGCGTCAGTGGCACTCGATATCGAGTGCTTATCGGCCAAAAGAAATTGACTCCCGATTTCGTACAGGCATCTCCTACCAGGTGAGCTATATAGCCAAAAGTCAGCGAGTATGCCCAAGGAAACTCATACGTCGCACACAAGAACCACAGCCCAAACGCAGCAAGTAAACTGTGTAACGCTCCTCGATGCCCAAGAATGCCTTCAATCGGTATACTCAAGAACGGTACAATGCGCCCTACCCTGCTATGTCTCGTGTCAATGTCAGGCATTAATGCTCCTAACATTGCGAAACCCATACCTGCAAATGACATCCAATAGAATGTGTCTTGCATGGTATTCATGCAGATGTAATAGGCGCTTGCTGTTGTGATTTGATGATTGATTGCCTTCACGCAGCACCACCCTACTCACCCGTGTTGCCGTTCGTTGCTTTATCCACGCGACGCTCTAAGTCTTTAAAGGCAATGTCGCTTGAGGCTCGCACATCACGGAATAAATCATCACTACCGTCGTTGTTCGAATCGTATGGCATGAATGACAGCAAATAGACGCGGTACTGAGTACCTTCTCGAATAACTTCAGTATCCGATACGTCGTAATCAAACAGTTGTGCATTGGCCACCAGCTTATCGATCGTTTTTTCAGTCAACGATACGACTTTGCTTTCCGTTGTTGCTGAATTGGTTGTTTCTGATGTGTACGCACGTTCACTGCCCGATACGATTTGGCGATATTTCTTGGCCAATTCGAACTCAGCGTTAATCTTCGCTTTGGTTACCGCCATGTCTAAGTCAGAACTCATTCCTGTTCCGGCTGCAAAAAAGCCTTCACCGTTAGACTTCGGTGGTTTCATGTACCAAGATGGAATGTTACTCAGTGTCTCATCCACACGGTCAACCGTTGCGTCATGCTTCGCCTTTTCTACTTCCAATTTGGTCATGTCGTTAGATGCACAACCGACTGCCATGATTGAAATCATGAACGCAGCTAATGTTTTCTTTTGAGTCATTTTCATTGGTCTAGTCTCTTTTTAATGAATTAACGCTTTTGTTATACATACGCGAACTCATAGTTGAGAAAATAAATTGAAGTAGCGTTATAGCGACTGGGACCGTTGCGATGATTGCCCCAACACTCATCAAACCTGCCATTTCTTCCAGATAGATATTGACGCTGCTTAGAACGGTTGTGGTGTGTGAAGCTGCGTAGATTAAGCCGACATAAGTAAACACCCCAATCCACAGTGAGCCAGCCATTGCGATTTTGATGTCAGTGAGAGATGGAAGCATGTGCAGTGTTACTGAAGATAAAACCCAGATGAGAAACCACTGTTGCCACCCTGCTTTATTCATGAACAACGTTAGGTCAATTGTGTTGTTATTAAAAAGATACGGTGTCACTTGTGGTGAGAGGAAATACAGTGCGACGATGCCTGTGAAAATTGGGCCAATACTGACTATTACTTTTCGAATTGAACCGGAGATGGTCATTGGGTATTCGTAATTTACGTAGCCGAGCACGGGATTATCTTGAGTCGGCATTTGAAACAGTTTCACTTCGGTTACCTTAAACCCAACCAATTTGCACATCAGGTAATGTCCGAGTTCATGTAAAGGTACACCAACTATTCCCGTGATAAACACGAGTACTCTGCTCTTTTGGAAGCGCTCCATCAGATACTTAAGTACCCAAATGGCGGCAGCAATAGTTAGGAAGTGGATCATAGAGTTACCAATAAACGTAAAGACGGTAATAAGGTAACGTTTCCCTCAAACGATGTTTTCAATTAAAGAGCCAATTTTCGGGCGTTAATTGGCAATATTTATTGTTGACCGTGCCGTGCGTCTATCTTTCGGACCTTTATTTGATACAACTCACACCAATGGAGAACTTGTTGAAGTCTTTCTGGTTTCGTAGATTCATCGATCAAAAGCGCAGCCGCATTAGAAAGCTGTAGCTGTTCAAAATTCAATAGCCGCCCAGCTACACGGCCATCATTGTCATAATCCGCGTTCAGCATCTTGGCTTGATATTGGCACTTTGGAAAGGTCGTATAAGGGGAGTCTGACAGTATCGCGACTTCTCCGGATACATTGCCCAGCAGCAGGCTGACTTTTTCCGTCACGGATAATTCACACTTCTGGCCACGCAGGTCGATAACAGAAAGTACAAACGGCGACTCGGGGATAAGCGTTCTTGCCCAAACACCATTGAGCTTCACATTTGAGGGCAGAGGATGTCTCGCAAAGATATTGAGAAACAACTCATCAGGAACAGCCTTTGGTCCTAAGTTCAACCGGGTGATTATAAATTTCTTCGGTATCTTACCGAGCTCCACCAGCGTGCTCGTGAGCATTGATTCCATTTCGGCTTCTTTCAACCACACCCCGCCTTGCTTTATCGGCAAGTTAAAGCAATCACCATAAAGTCCTTCACCATTTGCGAGCCCTTTCGATTTCAATATCAACGGCACACCTGCGCCACTGCCAGTATTTGTTCTGTGTTTGGCGTATGGAATTACATAGTTCATACCTAGCATATTCGATGTCCATTTTTGATTCTGTCATCATTGGTTATACACCGATTTTGGACTGGTTTAGACAGTTAGGATTTCTTTCAAAGACATTGATATATAAGGGCTCAAGGAGAATTCGCTAATTTTCAAAGTGGGGGGAGATTACTACTAAAAAATGGATTTCGTGATGTATATTCATAACATCACAAACAAGTTTAAGAAGGCATATTATGATTACTGAAATGATTAGCTCGCTAAGAGATTCGGTTACTCCATTCAAATTTGATGGTAGTACTTGTGATGTGCTTAAGGCATACAACAAAGATGGGTCCCCGAGCTGGCTCGATGAAAAAGGTGAGCTCATCGAGGGGATTTACATTGGTATGGAGAACGAGGTTTACCATGCCCTACCCGCGTATTCATCATCTCAGTTGAAACTGCTTGTAAAGAAATCCCCTGCCCACTTTTACAGAAAATACATAAGCGATATTGACCGTGGTAGAACCGTGTCGAAGTCGCTGCAACGCACCTTTGATGCAGGCACTTATGGTCATGAGTTGGTCCTAGAGCCTCATGGGTTCTATGACCGCTATTACCGCGATATTGTGCCAGCTGATTACCCAAATGCCCTTAGAACGGTCGCAGAAATGCAAGCGCTTGTTGAGAAGCTTAACATCCCTAATGTGCCAAAAAGCGCCAATAAAGAGCGTTTGATGAAAGAGTTATTGGCAGTAGAACCGACCCTGCAATTTTGGGATACGGTTTTAGAAGAGCACAACAATAAGGCTATCCATAAAGGTAAAAAAGCGATTGATGCCATTGTCTGGGACGATGCACACCGCGTACACGAAACATGTCGAGATAATGTTGATGCAGATGCATTGATTCAAGATGGGTTACCAGAGATCTCCTTTATCGCTCGCTGCCCAGAAACTGGCTTGTGGCTCAAGTGTCGCTTTGACTGGCTACGCTTCGACTGTATTGCCGTTGATGTAAAAACAACTGCGAGTACGGACCCTGATGCGTTTGCCAAGCAAGCGGGTAACTTGGGGTATCACATTCAAGAAGCGTTCTATACCTACGTAGCAAGCTTGCTTGAGGTGAACTTGGGTGCCTTCTTGTTTGCATGCATTGAGTATGTCGATGCTGATTTATGTGAAGTCTATGACTTACAAAGAAAGGAAGAATCGATGATTAAGTTCAAAGATGGGCTACATACATTGGCGACTTGCCTTTCTACAGGCGTATGGACAAAACGCGTGAATCTATCAGGAATCACTTCTATCACTATTCCGAAGTACTGCCGTTAATTGGAGGGCGCTATCATGACTAATCAATCACTAGTATTACAAGCAGTCGAGGCTGCACGTCCTCATTTTTCGACTATCGTTGCTGAGAACCAATCGGGTCTTGATACAGACTTAGAGCTGGAATATGTGGCATACATTCTGGAAAGCTTTGGTGAGTCGATTACCTCTAATATGGATGCGAACTCAGTGTATTGGAGCATACTGAACCAAGCGACCATTGGTTTGTCTGTTGAGGAAGGCTTGAATCACGGCACCTTTTTGTATCGTCACGATTATGTATCGAATTTCTTCGTGTTGGAATTTATGCCGACATACCACGGACTGATTCACTTAGCGTTCGAGTCAGGTGAAATGGCGCAAGTTACAGCGGATCAAGTTTTTAGCAATGACCAATTTGTCTATCATGGCTCTCGTTCACTGCCTGAGCATACTTCTCAAGGTGCCTATGCAAGTGGGGACTTACTATGTGCTTATGCTGTTGGGGAGACACTGGGAGGGCATGTTTATTGTGAAGCACTATCCCGTGAAGAGTTGGATGAGATCGAGCTTATGGCGGCTATGAGTTTCAGTTCTAACCAGTCGGTTTGGAATACTGCATTTGTTGGTCAGATGCGTAAGAAATCTGCAATTCGTAGAATGATGCGCTTGTTGTTCAATCAACTCGGTTTCGATAAGCCTCATTACCGCAGTCGTATTAAAACGCTCATGAGCGTAGAAGATAATATGTGGACGAACATGAAATCCACCATGGACCACGAGATCGCTCGTGGAAAGAAAGAGAAGCAATTATTAAGTTCAAACCAAAACAACGTTCCTGTTAACACCTTTGGACAGCCAATCAAGAACACCAATACTGTGTGTACTTCGAAGGTAGTTACACACACAGGTGAGTCTGCTGCTGATTTGATTAAGCGTGCAGGTTCCACTGATGGACCAAAAATGGAATTTATTCCTCCGGTTCAAGATGCAACAGAACAACCGTCAACTGATAACCCATCGCCAACCACTCTTGGTTCTGATGGCTTTATGGGCGGGTGGGGGTACTAATGACGAACACTGAAACTTACAACGAACCTGAGCGACTGCCTACTGCGAATATCATCACGCAAGGGAAGAAGAATGTATTCCTCACTCATTCTGTAGTGAGTGGTCGCTCCAAAAAACTGATCTACAAAACTAAGCGCAGCGATACCGGCTCTGTCAAAGAAGTTGAGTGTACTCAAGAGCAGGCCGATGTGTATATCCACCAGCAAGTCGTGAAGAGTTTGCGAACACATCCTGATGACATTAACTTGCCACATATGTCTATGTTAGGTCTTCCCAAGGAATATAAGGCAGTGCGTGAAAGAGATGTTCTGGTCCGTTTTCGAGTTCCCGAGGCGTCAATGTCTTGGATAGATAACGACATCCTCTCCGTTGACTCGACGACATGTTTCAATTCAGATTGCAGTTTTTTTCCTACTTCTGGCACAAGTAATTTTACCCTTGCTGTTCTGACAATTTACCCTGTGGATTCTGGATATTTTGCAACGTTGAAAACTGAACAAGGGTATACCGGTCTTCCTATGAGCCATTGGATGTCGTTAGTACCGATATGGCGAAAAACGGTGGTGAAGACAGAAATTGCGATTCTGATTGACAGTGAAGCTCAATCTGATTTACCTGGTCTTGCAAAGATGGCGAATAAACGCGGGTATACTTTCCTCGGAGCGATATCTGGTTTCTTCAATAAAGTAGAAGGCAGTTCTGAAGCTCTCCTTAGTCAGCTATCTGCCTGTAAGCTGTTTGCTGATGCTCGTGTCCCGGCTGAACCTACTATGGACGATGAATTTGGGTTTGCCTTTTCCATGGCCACCAATTCTGTGTATCGATTCGATGCAAGACGCTCAATTCTACTGACCATCATTGATTTCGATTCAAGCACCAATACATGGGTACTTGGCTTTACTGATACCGGTGAGCGATTAACACAGATCCCTTATTCTTATGACGACTTCTTTACGATGGGTTACCAAATTGCTGTTGTGGCGAGTTTTCGTGAGCAAGAATTAGTGAAAGTCTTTAGCTATCAATTCCACTCTAGTTGTCTCGATGAAGAGTCCTCTTCAAGCCAGCTAGAGACGAAAATGTAATATTCGGTGCTGCACCTCAAAGCCAATCTCCCCCCGTTTTCTATTCTCGGCCCCTGTTTATGCTTACCTAACGCCAATATGGGGGGAGGGGGTGTTTTGTTGATTTAGTATCTACTCATCAAAGACAAGAAGGTGATAGATACATGAATACAACTAAAGTGCCGAGCACTCACTCTGATCACGACACACAACCTGTACCCAGTCAGTTAATTGAATCGATGGAACGCTTTGAATTTGATTCGATGACAGAAGCACAGGTAGAAACCGCTTTTGAATACCTAATGGAGCAAGTGTCGTAGAGTATATCTCCGGCATTTTACCCGTGTTCCAATCTGTCATCATGACAGAATAGTAAGAGATTTTGATTGTTTAGTGTGACTAGCTTCATTCTGGTTTGCTTTCATCTTGTTGGCATTTCCACATTCTCATCACTCCTGTTTGGTCACTACTACAACAAAATTTCTTTCTCATACATTGAAGCCTAACATTCAGTCAGTTCCCGCGTTTATGTATCGCAGAGCTGACTTTTCGTATGTTAGTGGTGGCTTCAAACCCATTACTCCTTACTCACGTCCGTTTATGAATTGCACAACATGGCCGATAAGTACAATAGTAGGACGCGTCCTACTATTTTAAGTTGTTGTTTTTGTTGTGTTTTGTTTTTTCCTCTATCGTTCCCCTATCTTTTGCAGAAAAGTACATCATTAGTTTAAAACTGTATCGTAAGTCGAATTTCAATGAATTTATCCAAAATTGACTTATTATATCTTTTCTTACCTTTAATATTGGTTCATACTAGCTTTCAAACAGGCCACTGGTGGATATTGCTATGGGAACAATGACAGAGAAACAGCTCAAGACGCTTGAATTAGTTGACGAACTTGGGGACGGAGGTGCTAAATTCTTGGAATTGCGCCGCGAAACAAATGAAAAGCAACCTCGTTCTTTCACACAAGCTGAGGCATTGAAGTACCTCGAATGTTCTCAAAAGGTATTGACCGATTTAACGAAAGCGTTAGGTATCGATCCTAAACGCTATGCTGAGGTTGGTATTCAGTACTACCTGACTCTTGAAGAGCTGTACTTGATCCGCGATAACATGCCGAATACCACCGTTCTTAAGAAAAGACACAAACCATTCCAAAGAACAGCGAAACAAAAGACGCAGATTATTGCCGTTCAAAACCAAAAGGGCGGGGTATCTAAAACGTCACTGGCCAATGCAATAGCGACAGGTTTGTCGATTAACTATCATGTTGGTTACAAGATCTGTCTTATTGATATGGATGGTCAGTCAACTCTGACGAGTTTCTACCCTCCAGTTCATAAACACGAAACCAAACACATTGAGCGAAATGGTGCTAAGTATATTTCAGACGCTCGCACCAGCATTGGCGACTTGATGGCACTTGATCCAAATACAGACACGTTTCAGGACGAGGTTCGTAACGCCGTTTCAGATACGCTCATCCCCAATCTGAAAATTATCCCTGCGTCTCAGTCCGATAGAGACTCGGAATCTTTGAGTGCCAGTAACCAATTAGCGGGACAGAATGTTGACCCTACAACCCGTTTGAAAAACATCTTAGATGCTCTCGACGGTGAGTTTGACATTATCCTGATTGATACGCCGCCTTCATTGGGCTTTGCTACGTTGAACAGCTACTTCGCTGCGACTAGCGTGTTGATTCCGTGTAAGGCGGAACATAATGATACCGATGCGACCTGCGCCTACTTTCAATATCTGGATAGCATCATTGGTAACTTCATTGCTAAAGGTCATCAAGGCTACGATTTTGCGAAGATTGTCATTTCCAATTGGAAGGGCAGTGACTCGGAACTGGACATTTTCAATGCTCTAGTCAGTCAGTTTGGTGATGCAGTGTTGTCGACCAAAATGAAACACAGTGAAGCTGTAAAACGTTGTGCGTCTGAGCATAGCAGTGTTTTCGAATTCTCTAGGTCAATGGACAGTAAGAAAGGCAAAGCGTTAGAAGCGGCACAGGCGAACTGTAAAGAAGTCGTGGCCGACATTCATAAGCTGATAACGGACGTTTGGAAACAACAGGACAAAGGTGAGGAGCAATAATCATGGCCAATAACCGTCTAAAGAAAATCGCTGCTGCTAACGCTGCTAAGGCCGCACAAGAATCACCTTCAATCACTGAACCTGAAGTGGAGAGTGTGTCGAGCTCACAACGCAAGCCCCAAGCCTTCATGGGTGGTAATGAGCGCGAAACCACTATGACCTTAGCACAGGGGAAGTTGGCTTCCATTGAAGCTTCACTAAAGGAGGGCGGCATTAGTCTCCAAGAGTTTTTAACTGAGACTAAGAAGCTGGACTTTGCGCAAACAGGTCGTGAGATTAAGTCCATTGATGGTACAAGCTACCGTGCTATCCAACGTACCTTGTCATACGATGAGATTATGACTTTGGTTAGGATTGACGTGGACAACGTTCGTGAACAGTCGAGCCGCAATACGATTCAACTCAACAAGATGAGTGATGAAATCGAGTTCGGTATGCAAATTTCACCTGTACTTGCTTACCAAGGTGAAGATGGCCTGATCTATGTCGTGGATGGCTCATGTCGTACTGATATTGCCATGGATAAAAAAGTGGGGCTGGACTTTGAAATATTAGATCAAATCCCAACACCTGAAACCATTACCTGGCTGGTGGCGTCGTCTGACATCAAAACGTCTTTCAATTACTACGAAAAGGGCAAGCTCTATTCTCGTTTGATGGAAGTGAATGATTGGTCGGCGTACAAATTAGAGAAAGAACGTCTATACGAAAAATCAGACATCTCACTCTCCCTCGCTATCTACTCGATGCCTGACAGTCTGAAGAGCCTGTTTTCAAACTATGCCTTTAGTAGCCGAGATGCCAAGTTCCTTCGTAAATTGATCGGCACGGTTTCAGAGAGTGAAGATAAGCAAAGTGCCTTCACGAAATGGATTGACGAAAACCGCTCAGAATTCGAAGCCATGAATGCAGAGGAAGTGAACAAAGAGCTTATTGCACGGTTGAAAGATTGGAGTCCTGTTTCTCCTAAATTGGGGGGCATTAATAAGGAACCTCAATCGTGGGCAAAGAATGGGAAGGTATCGGTATCATTCCAAGTCGTGAGTAAAACAAAGTCGAAAATTGAACTGAACAATGCAACGCCAGAGCAGATTGCTCAATTGGAAGAGTTCAGCAAAACTTTGTTTGGTTAGGGCGGTTTTTGGGTAGTAGGACGCGTCCTACTATAAACTCAGTGGCATAATTACCTCTTGATGCTGGTGGTCAAGCAGCCATGTAATGAAAGGGCTGTGCTATAACACGATACGAACTCGACTCTGCGGTCTATTGTGGATTCAAAAAAAAAGCTCCCATATGATGGGAGCTTCCGATAACGATAAGTTATTGATTAAGAGCGTCTTGTAACTGCCCTAATACAAATGCCTTATCTTCTTCACTCTTTAAGTCTAGGGCTTCAATAAACCCTACACTGTTAATGAGTTCCTGCAATTTAACTTTATCCAAAGTTGGGCCAATTAACTCAAGGATATTGTGTAACATATCGACTTGAGCGTAAGGACCATATCCCCGACCCAATTCATGAGAATGGTCGATGAGGGAGTCAGTAAATGAGTTCATAGTTACTCCATACTTGGTGTTCTACCGTACAAAGACAGGTAGGTTGGCGGGTTAGTGTGGTTACTTAGTTTCGGTAACTACAATGTCAGTGCCTGAAAACGAAACAGTGAACGTGAGGTTGTTGAGGTTGCGCTTCATACCAGAGTCCCTGAATGCTTCATCAAGCATTTTTTGAATCAACACTTCAGGGCTTGACGCTCTGAGTTTGTTGTACAATTTCTCAAGCAGATAATTGTCGCGGTCTTTGTCACTTTCACTAAAACATCCCCATTCATCTTCGTAGTTGGCATAGATTCCTAGTGCGGTTGATAAATGTTCTCTTTCTGGAATAACTAACGTTCCATAATCAAATTCATCACCAGACACAACTACGGCATCCGTTTCTATGACTACCTGACCATATTCTCCTTTCAGCGTGTATTGGTCGCACATAACGACAGGTATTGAATACATGCCATTGAGTTTGGCCGTCGAAGTAGGGTTAACCAATTCGATACTGACATCGAGTTCACTCACTTCGCGGATTTCACACTTGTGGATCCAGTGGTCTGCATGCAGGCCGCACACGTTGACAAACAAAACATTTCTTAAGTGCTTCAGGTAGTTGATGTTGATGGTATCTTCTTCACTTTCATGCTCTGGGAGGGCAAAGAGTAAAGATGATTCCACTTCAGCGCGAGAAATCGGCTGTTCAAGTTGGCTATGTTCTACGCCATCATATCCAGCGAGTCCGAGCTCGTAACTTTTGGTATCCCCAATCTCAGACTTCGTTAAATAGTCAACGTTGTTGAGAACTTGAGGGGCATAGTTCACGGCTTTTCTCCATAGTAAACGGTCGAACGCAAACGACTGGCCAAGACGTTTCAGTTCTTTTTGGAGGAACTGCATCATCAGGGTTTGAACACTCGTTCGAATTGATTGCTTGACAGTTTCTGCATCTAACAATTCAGCTCGATCAGGCATTCTTGCTTTTACATCGTCGTTCAAGTGAACGATATGATGAGGGTTTAACTGGTTTGAACTGGTGACCGCATTGGTGCTAGAAATCAGTGCGCCTTGCAGGTATGCCAGCCAAGATAAACCGTTGTGTTTAGTGTCAAAATAGATACTCCCGTATTCGAATTTGTGCTCGATGTATTGGGTCGAACTTTCTAAAGTCGTTCTTGAGTGATTTTTAAACATCAGAACTCCATTTAGAACGACGTCAATGTCATAGCCTTCACCAATTCGATCAACCTCACGGTCATATTTGCTAGAAGTTAAATAGCCAAATAAAGCGTCGGAAATACCTTCCAGTTCAATCAATGTACCGTTCCCTCGCAGGCTGTCTTCTATCACGATAGATTCACCCGAAAGGATGGCTTCAGTACTTGATGAAAGCATTTGATTCTGACTTTGGATTTTGATGTGTTCGCACGCGAAGAGAGTGCTTAAAAATCCCATTCCGTATGGATTACATTTGTCTACATCGCTTGACCAGCCTGACTCCGCGATAGAAAGAAGCTTTTGCATGTCTGCGATACCCGAACCATCGTCCAGAATCGTTAAGCAGGCACGGCCATTTTCGACTGATGTGGTAAACGATATGGTTGTAGCATTGGCGCGGGAAGCGTTTTGAATCAATTCATTGATCACTTTTCCGGTATTGGAAAAAATCGCACCAAGGTTCGAAAGAAAATTGTTTTCATTAATTTTGATTTGAACTGAGTTGTTTGAGTTAGTCATAGTCTTATCCTCGATATAGGGTAGGTAATGAATCTGCGAAGCGCTGGGTGAGCACATCACAAGGGGTTACAAGCCGGTTATAAGCGCATTCAACGAGACATAAATGCCTGAAGGGGAACGATTGACCGGGAAGTTTCATCCGATTGGATGAGGTTCGTTGTCATTGCTGGACAATGAGGTTTGTTAAGTGCTGGTGGAAGTACCAGGTTCTAACAGGGGGTTAAACTCTGTGTTTGTGAATCGTAAATGTTAGCCAAAGTGTTATGCCTGCCAAAGCCCAAGAGAGTAGGGTGATCAACAAAACATGACGCCATGTTTCACAGAATTCGACCACATTATGGAATGCAGAAGGGAAGTCTGTGCTACGAACGACAAGAACAGGGTGAATACAGAAATAAACCGTCGTTAAACCAAATAGTATGGTGAACAAAGTGCTTAATTTCATGGATAGTTCCTCACGGGTAGGTGATATCGCAGGTACATAAAAAACACCAAAGAGGTGTGTGTTTTTAACCGTTGATTGGGGTTAATTACGGGTAGTAATGCGAGTGGGTAACTCTTGTTGGTGTCAAAGTGCATTGACAGTAAGGACATGCATAGCATGGGAGAATTGGAAGCTCTCCAGCTTGGAGAAAACGATCACTAATACTAGTGATGATGTTTTCGGGTTGAACCGTATCAATCTAGCGTATGGGGCTGAAATAAATGGCAATTAACGAATCCAAAATACATGTTTCGAGCTCTCGTTCAGTGGGTTACGTACTAAGTGGGGGGAGATTGCTAGGCCAGGTATGGGAAACGTCGTATATTGAATTCAACGAATAGCCGGGGAGCAGCAATGGAGAATGAAGTAAAGCGGGTAAAGTGGCATAGCCATGGATGTCGTGAGCTGATTGATGTGATGCGTTCATTGTCTCTCAGTGACATCCAATATCTGTGTGAGCAGCCAAGCCCAGTTACCACTGAATTTATTGACGAGTTCGCTCATTCAAAATGTTATGTCTTGTGCGAGGGTTTGATTGTGGCTGGAGAACGTAGCCGGTTCCCGATTCGAGGTGTGATTCTGTCTGAGTATGGCGTTGACCTTCATTACCTCAATGCTTTCGATATTGAAGGGAAAACGATATATATCGATGCCTATGGGCTATTTACACGTATTGAAGATATCTCAAGGCGCTATCAGATCGACGAAGCAAACATGACGGTTTTTGAGTTCGACTTCTATGGACTACAGTGCCGAAACCCTGACATGCCGGTCGTCGTCCTTCGGGAAACGTTAGATGCGCTTAGACATGGTATTGGTTCACCCGTGGACTACGTTCGCTTTAGAGACAATGCTTGTCGTCACTTGCTATTGAATATTCAAAATGAAATTAACTAGGAGGGAAGTATGTTAGCTCAGTATTTTGATCGTATAGATGAAAGCATCGACGCGTTGCTGGCCACCGACTTAACAGAGACTCAGAAAAAAGCGATCTTGGCGTTGGTGAAAGACTCTAGCGAAGAGGTGTTGGCCTCATATAACAGAGCGGTTCGAGCAGAAACCAAAGTCAATGTGATGAAGACGAAGTATGACACGATCTGTTTGAGTGCGATGGATGCCGCGAGTGGAGTGCATTAAAAAAGGCCACTGTGAAAGTGGCCAAGCTGTGTTGTTTGCTAGTTTTATTGGTTTTGTTACTCCGATTGTTGCGAAGCCAGCCTGTTCATTTCATCGACGGACATTAGCTTAACAACAAGAGAATCTGGTAACTGACCATGCACACTAGCTGCAGGTAGCACCACTTTCCCTTCAGAGTTCAATATCTGGATCATGTTGTTGTTATATTTTTCTATAGCAGCAAAATCATAACCCTGAGATTTAAGAGCCGAAAACGCTTTACCAAACGGGTAAAACACAATGGGGTGTTGTCTTAATGACGTTTCACTTTGTTTGTCGATCACCATCATGGCATAAGCCATTACCCCTGATAGGACCATTAACCACACTAAGATGATCTTCGGCAATAGATTTGACGTCTTACTTTCCGTTTGCGTTTGCGTTGCTTCAATCACGGTCGGTTCTTCGTCGCCTTTAGGTTCGTCGGGCATTGTTGGTTTTGATGCCTTCTCAATGAGTTGTTCAAGCTCCTGACTGGAATTCGACGCCTCAGTTGGTTGGTCATTTTTCTTTTCATTATCACCAGTGGCCATATTAGATCTCCTTAAACGTCAGTTTTAAAGGGGCTTGAAGTAGGAAGGTCACTTCTTGCATTGCTGGTACGTCAACGGTTGGCCAGATTTCTTCCAACATTTTTACGTAGTATTCCGAAATGCGGTCCAAAGATGAGGCGCCACCTTGGAGTACTGCCGAGGTGCCTAGTGTCCCTAGATCGGGTGTTTGAAAGCCTGTTCCGTCAGAGTTGATGTCGACACCCGGCACCCTTGATGGGGCAATACCTTGTGCCAGTCCAGAAAAGAAACCCGCCCACATGGAGCCTTTCAATACTTCACCGTTTCGAGCAACTAACGTGCCTGGAATCCCTGCCTGACCGTCAGAGCCAGTAGCAAAGCCTTGCGCCGCTGCTTCTGCCGTGAGTCCGTCCTCATCGATGCAGACCACTTTTTCTAGTCTCATGTAGGCTCTGCGGTCTGACAATTGACCAATGCCGGATAATAGTGCCTGACAGTCTCTTAGGTCAGCACGATAACCATTTGGCAACAGTGCATCTGTCTTGATGCGCATGACCGCCGGAAGGGGCTCTCTCGCTGAACCAATACTGGTTGGAGCTTGCATGCCTGATAGCAAAGTACCGGTTACAAGGCTGGTGGTTGGCAATGAAATTGAATACCCTTTTTGCTCAGGTTTTTGCTGATAGTTCTTCAAGGCTGCAGCCAACTCCATTTCTTTCTGATTCAATGCCTCACGTTTTTGCGCCTCTGACATTTCATCTTCATCGACCAGTTGGTTCGCTTCTACTAAGGTTTTTACACGCCCGTCTTGCAACAAAATCGCATCATTCCCTTCATCGACACTTCGAATGCCTGCAAGAGCTGGGGGAGGGGAGCTGCGCAACTGGCTCACTTGTTGGTTCGGCACGCCATTAGTGTCGACAGTGATTTCCGTTGCGTTCCCGTGTCGATCTACAACGACTTGGCGGCCTTGTCGGATTTGGTTCGGATCATAGTTGGTTCTTTCCAATTGTCGTTTGCCTGACTTCCATTCGGCAATCTCAGCATCTTGATCGGCCATTTTTTGACGAAGACCATCGACCTCTTGTCTTAACAGGTCGTACTGGTAATTGTCATTACGTGCCGACGACTTTTTATCGATAGCCGAAATTTCAACTAAGGCGTCACGAACTCCGTCAACGTCTTCCCTCTCTAGTTGGGTACGTGTGCTCGAAGGCATGAACACTTTTTCGATTTTATTCGCGTCTGCGTTCGGTCGTTGAATTTTGCCCGGATGAATAAATTGCATCGCAACATAGGCGGCAGGAACAATACAGACGCCAATCACCCCATATCGGAAATTTTTGTTGGTTTCCCAAAGCTCTTTAAAGTTAATCTTCATGGTTCACCTCGATTAATCCAGAAGTGATGGACGTTCATTGCGAGAATGCATACGTTGGTAGTACAGTCGGTCGCGCAATACGTATACTTCGGTTTTTTCTGATGGCTTTAAGGTCGCTTTGTTTAAGATACCCGTTGCGATCACGTCATCATCTACCCAGCAATCCTGCTCTCGCAAAACCACATTTCGATTCGTAACGTTTTTAACCAATACAACGTCCACGATTCGTCGAGACGATATTAAACGTTGTTTCGTCTCTGCATATGTTCCAAATCGACAAGGACGTAACGCGTCTCGCGGAATGTTGGTCTGTAAGTCAAAACCTGTAGGTGTTGCTTTTCCTGCCGTTTGCGCAAACAGTTTGTTGATACCCTCGACGTATGGAGATGACTTAACTTCAGGATCACTGGCAATGGCCAATTCAGATTCCATATCTTTAATGCGCTTTTCTTGCTCAATTTTATCCTGTTTTTTGGACGCCAATACGCGGTTCACTTTTGCTTGTAGTGCTTTGTTGTATCGGACATCGACTTGTACCATTGCAGGCATGACATCAAGTGGCCAAATCGTTAAGTTAACTTGGGTTTCAGGCACCCCTTTTTCGAACATAATGATATTAAAAGGGGCATCGTTGTTAGATGTGAAATAGATAAAGCTACCATCCACTTTCATGACAACATTGGGATCTGAACTGCGAATGTTAATTTCTTTGAAAGAGGTGCGAATACTGTTGAGAATGTACTTTGCTGCAGGCAACGTAATATTGTCTGAAGGGCGTAGTTTGTACTTCTGAACCGGCTTAAACTTTTTCGCCATTTGTCGCTGCATACGTTCGAATGCAGTCAGAGAAGGTTTCGGTGGTTGGGCCGTTGGTGGTGTTGCGACAATCACGTTCTTGTCTGATTGGGTGACTCTTCCAAATTCATCGACGGATTTTGTGCTGACAATAGGTTGCTTCGCAGCTGGGTCATTGACTGGAGTGAATTGACTTAATGACTCTTGCTTATCGGTCGGTAAAGATTTGACTACTTGGTCAACCATTGCCGCAACAGCTGCTTTATTTTCTGGTTGCGTTGTTTGTCGCTCCACTTTCGAGCCAACAGGTTCAATAGGGATGACGTTTTGGTTTGCCATTGCACCGAATGATAACGTGGCACAAAGCAAGGTCGTATATCTAGCGAGGTGATGTAAATTTTTCATAACGGGACCTACTTGTCTTGCTTGCGTTCGATACGATTGCGTTCTATCTGCGGAGCGCCTTCGTATTGGTCAATGGACTTCATCTTTGGACTACCGTGTGCATTGGCAATCTTGAGTTCGTATGTCCAGCGTACTGCACGGCGTTCATCGCTTGTATTGCCGCGTTTCTTCCGCTCAGTAAGCTTACGCTCGCCGTAAACAATCACTTTGTCGTATTTGTTATCGTAGAACACATCTAATACGTTGAACTCTTGCACTTGGTCCCTGATGTCTAAAGCTTTCACATGACTGATCACTTGCTCATTCAATGCATCGTAATCTCGAATGGAGAGCATTGGTTTGAGCGTATCTAAGACAATATCCACATTACGGACATTCACGTTACCAAGCATGCTGGCAATGAATATGCCCCATTGCTTCTTGTAACCTGAGTTGGCTTTGTTGCCTATCATGACAATTTCTTCAGAGAAATTAGGCGGGGTAACAACGGTGATGGGTTTCGCTGTCATTACCTTAAACGCTAGAAATGCGCAGATAATGATGGACAGCCCCATCATCTTCGTCATTTTGTTGCTGTGGTCGATGGCTGCTTGCCAAGAACGTTGGACATTCGAATCTGAATCATGCTCCAGTTCAGACTCATCCTGCCCCTTTTTTTTGCGGTTAAATATATTCATAGCAAACCTCAAACTTTTGCTAAAACAACACATAGAATTTAAAAACGGATCGCTACAAAGAGTTAGCGAAAATAAGTACGGTTAAATGCTTCTGGAAACGATTTACGGGATTTAAAGTTAATGATTCCAGCCCACCACAACATGTGTTTGAGCCGACCTTTGGGATAGTTATCTTTGACCCATGAATAGGCGAGAGCGAAAAGAATGGCGATTCCACCGATAAGTAACAGGTTCTTGCTGATGTGTCCGATAGCGATACCGACAAGCAAAATCCCCGCTGTATCCGACTCCATTCCGATCACCGATTGTTTGTCGTTTACTCGAAGTGGCACATAGGTTTGATTGTTCGGTAGTTGAGGACGAGCATCATTATTGATGTCTAACTTACTCATATGACCCCCTTATGTACTTCTGGGCCTCTTCTATAAGGCCCAGAGACATCTGTTGCTTTATACCGGAAGACCGGCAGTTAGCATGGTAGTGATAATGGTTTGAAGTTGCGCCAGCACCAGCATGATGATGACAGAAACACCAAGACCGATAAGGTTTGGTCGAACCATTGAGAAGATGATGATCCCTGCGAAAGAACAGAACGCGATAATTTGTCCAGGAACACCTTCAGCAAAGCTCACTAGTTCATCAAATAGGCCTTGGAACGCATCACCACCTGAACCGGCAATGGCCGAGACGGTAAAAAACATAAGCGCGAATGTAATTAAGCCGAGGTATGTCGTCTTTGAATCTACTTTTTGTACATCATTGACGTTGATTGTGTTTTGCATAGAAATATCTCCAATAATTCCGGTAAATACCTTTTAAGTAGGCCCTTGAATCATTGCAGGTAACCTAATTTTGAATTCCAAATAGTGAGCCGTTTTTTTAGGTTTATTTGTTTTTTTACATAAGCACCTGTTATTTATGCTTATTTTTATGTGGCAAAATCTTGATTTATCCAAAATTTCATTGTTGACAATCAATATGCTTTATTGAGTTCCATGCATCGACCAACTGTGACTTTCATATTTCAGGCGGATGACGGGTTCTGAGTACAGAGCTGCAGCCAGAATAGAAAGGGCTTCGATGGCGATGATTTCAACCACCAGCGATACCAAACGGGGGGAGGTTTCTAGGTACTCTGACGAGGGGACGTTACTATCAATAGACAGCGTTTCTGCCGAGGAGAAGAATCATGAATGAACGATATTTGGCTTTCAAACAATGGTGTCCAACTGGCACCAATTGGGAGTTCATGGCTTTTATTGCTAAACGAAAAGCGGAGTTTACGGGTCAACCGGCTTGCTCGGGGCATATCTCTGACCAGAGTGCATTTTCGGCGTATATCAAAGATTGGGTATCCGCTAATACCACCAGCAGCGCCCATTCTTAGATTCCATTATCTAATGGGTTTCTTCATGTGTATGCGGTTTGTAGATTTCCGCTAATGATTTGGGACCTTTCTTTTTGGTCTTTTTGGTGGTGGCAGGGGAGTGGCTGTCGGTTTGTTGGATGGCTTTTTCGTGTTCTTTGGCAGCATCCGAGAACGCATTGCTTTTCATTGCGTTTTTTCGAAGTTTATTCAAGCGGTCGAGTTTTGCTTCAAATTCAGGCGTCATACTATATCTCGCTAGTTATGCACTAACTTTGTTATACGACGAAAACCATGACAGTTTAGCAATTTACCAGTCCATTTTGTTGAGTTGGGTAATTTCGTCTTTTGCTCTCGCTATTTGTCAATCTGTAAACTCAGTTAGATACAATGATGAGGGTATGGAACAACCGAAGAGGGTAAACATGGATCGTGTTATTCAAGAGCAAATCCAACAATATGCATTCAAACGCTTTCCCATTTTGTCAGGAAAGCCTCTCAAACCTCTTGCCATCGGAGCTGGTGCCGCTTTGCAAGAAACGTTGTGTCAATCGTTCAGTCAGGCAGACGTTTCTTTTTTTCTGGACCGTTTTTTCACCAGCAGAGAGTACAAGCTGGCGCTGATTAATTGCTATCAAGCTTGCTATACCCGGTATAACCTTGATGGTTCGCCCTCATCAACGACAGTGAATGAACATGAGTTATTGGGACTCGCAAGGCATGGTATTTTCAAAAACAAAAAGGGACTCACGGATAAGGCCGCTCAATTGGTCAATGAACAAAAGCGCTACGTCTTTGATCGAAGGAAACAACTGAAGGACAAGGTTCTGAGATTGAAGCAGTCGGGTTTTAGTGACCAATTCTTGTTAGACCGATTGGGTAAGCGCATTCAACCATACCTGAAGGTCAACTCCAAGGCTGGGCAATTTTATTCGGATAGCATGGTCAGTGAAGCGCGAATGATGAGGGAACGCACAGCTTCAATGACAGTGAAAGAAGTCAAAGTGTTTCAAAAATCACTGTATGACCAAGGTGTTCCCGTCTATTTAATACTGATGGCCACAAACCATTATGAACCAATGCTTTATGAGTTGGTGAGAGATGGCGAACCGGAAAGGAAGTTCCCACAAGTCGCCTAACTGAAAAAGAGCACACAATGGTGCTCTTTTTTACATGGGAACAACCAAACTAATGAAAGGTTGGCGTTGCTTCTGCACGCATGTTCAGTAGTCTGAGAACCAATTTGTCGATCGCTCGTTTTTTCGTAAAACTGAGTTTTTCATACGGCTCAGTGTCAAACAAATCGCACATTAGACCGGATTGTCCGTTTTGGTTTACATCGTGTGTTTCGGTGACAAAGCCAGAGCCATCTTCTTTTCTTTGAATCGGCCAGAATGTGCATGTCTCGTCTACACGGTCATTGATCAAAAACACCATATACTCTTGTCGTGTAGGCGACATCGAAGGTTTGATGTCTGGGTTGGTACTCATCCAAGCTTCTAGAACGAACGTGTATTTGAGCACGTTGAGTTTACCCATAAGAACGCGCAGCGCCATGGTCATCTTTTCTTTGCTGTCTTGGTCTGAGATTGGGAACGAATAAATGCGTACTTTGCCATCAGCACATTCCAATACGATTGATGGATCAGCAGTACTTCTTGCCTTGAGTAGATCGTTAGCGACGATTTTTTGATTATTCATGTCCATATTAGCCTCTCTTTGCCTTTCAGGAGTCTGTGTGATTTGTATCAGTCGTAAGTGATCTCGTAGTCACTGCCGTCTTGCCATGGCGTTTGAGTAATGATGTAGGCAACTCGGTTAACCCAATGGCATCCATTGACAATCACCCATTTACTGTCGATAGGCTCCCCCAGCTCATCCTCTTCTTCATCTACGTCAATCTCAATGATCGTCCAAACTCGACTGGCGTCGGTTTTTTTGATGGTTTCTAGGTCGTTGCCATAGGTTTCGAATGAGATGCATTTTTCATCAAGGAAGATTGCGCTACCCCCATTCTCATTGATGATTGGTTTAAAGGATTCCACCCAAGTTTCAAAAGTAAGGTTGTTCATGCTGCATCTCCGTGATTGCGGTTTAGAGATACTTTAGTGGATGAATGTAAGGGCTCCCCCCGTATTGGTTAGCACGGTAGATAGCGATTGACTTGCCACAGTGAGTGGGGGGAGGGGAGATAGGTCGAATCTATTCTTTAGCTGTCATCACACACAACAGATTGGAGAAATCTCATGGCAATGTTTTGGGGCAACAGTTGGTATCAAGTCATTCATGATGAGATCGCATATTGCGGCGTTCTAATGCTATCGAAGTACCCAAGTGCTGATGGTGGTTACGACAGTAAAGGCAATGAGGTTGTAAAAGTGATCATGCCTTCGTTACCTGAAAATTCAGGCTTTTCCTTCATTGAGCATAAAGACCAACGATCAGCGATGCTGGCCTGCAAAAGTCATATCTTAGGTAAATCGAGATTGGATTTGCTTGCTCACTTATGGGTGGTCAATGACGCTCAATGTGATCTTGAAGAATATAAGGTTCAGCTGAAATCCGATCCTACCGAACTTCAGTATTGGGAATCGAAAATTGCCTCCAGCAAGGAAACCATTGAAGACTTTCAACTTAAAGCCAAGAACTTGAAGCAAATTCGTAAAAGTAAAATCAAGGAATTCCTCGAAAGCGAAATTGTGGACATCGCGACAAAGCACGCTCACGAACTGGCATAACCTAACTGGAACGGGACGTGGGCAGCACCCAGTCCCTAACGTTTTAAATTGGAGGTAGACATGAAACAACCGTACTTAGTCGTTACTCACGCAGAAGGTTTCGAACCAGAATCATACCTTGTTTATGCCACGGACGAAGACATGGCATGGGAAAGGCTCCTTCATTGGCTTGAAACCAAACAGTTACTTGATGGAACGACCGAGCAATACCTAGACCATTGCAAACTATTGGATGACATGCAAAGAACAGCAGTTGAAGCTCCGGATGAGGTGTGTCAGTTCGATGCTACATATGAAGCGCTGGATTTCGAGTTCTTAGAAGCATTCGCTCGTGATTCCCTGCCTGAAACGGAAGCCGCTGTTTTGTCGTCATTGATGGAAAAACTCAAAGCTGCTCATGAAGCTCGTTATTGCTAACGGACACCTTGTTCGATTCTTTCTCTTAACGCCTTGGAGATCATGACATGAAAGTTGATGTGTATCTGAACTTACATCGCTCCACCGATACGATGCGTGTGTATTCTATTCGGTCACGAGAGAAAGAGTCTTATGGAAAGGTGATTGGCTACTCTTCCTCAGTGTCATTGATTGACTGTGAGTTTGTCGTAAGCGAGAAGGGGCAAGCAAGGGTTAAACGCGAGCAATCGAAACTGGTGCATGCCGTTATCCGAGGTACGCTAATTGATTTTGAGCCTTTTGAAACAAACGCTGCGTCATATGTAGGCTATTGTCCCTATCAATCACAAGCTCCCCACTTTTATTGCATTGAAACGGCGAAATTCAGCTCATCTGAAAACAACACGCCGATCTATCGTGCTCTACGTGTTAACTGTTTGCCAAACTATGTGTTAGCCATTCAGTAACTACTGATGTTTGCTGGTGGCTTACATTCAAGGACTTAGGTAGTCGCATCGAAA
Organism: Vibrio sp. 10N.247.311.12; assembly: GCF_041467515.1. Classification (NCBI taxonomy): domain Bacteria; kingdom Pseudomonadati; phylum Pseudomonadota; class Gammaproteobacteria; order Vibrionales; family Vibrionaceae; genus Vibrio; species Vibrio sp. 10N.247.311.12. The sequence goes on along the minus strand of NZ_JBFSUV010000058.1, from coordinate 8,002 downwards.
GCGCAGGCATATGTCATTGGACTCCCCCCATTTTAATTCAACTCCCCCCGTCTTTTTTTGTCCATTCAGAGCGGCAGGTATAGACTCATTCCAAGCAACTAAGTGAATAACACAAGGGATTGAACATGGAACAAGTAATTGCAGCACCTCAAACGAATCAGACCGATAAAGCAGCGATATCAACAGTACCTAGCCAACAAGAACGTAATCAAAACCTAATCGCTCAGTTAGCCTTGGTTATTACCCTTAAAGGTCATGACTTTGATGGCATCCTTAATTTTGGTGCAGTAGAGGTCGTACCGAAAAATGGGAAGCCCTTTCTCTTGGATATCATCACGACTCATGGCTACAACGAGTTTAGTGAAGGTCAGCCGGTATTTAAGACTTACAGCACCTTTGAATCATTGACGGAAACCATATCGATGTTTTCAGACGACTATGACTACGACTTCGAACAACCACTCGCTGATATTTTGCCTCATGCGTTGCTGAGAACGAATCTAAACGGATATGACGCTGGACCGGACGATGAGGTGGCATGCTTGGTTAAAAATGTGGCGCGAGTCTGTGACATGCGTTTGGTGAACCTGACAACGGAGCAGACAATTGGAACTGTCGTACAAGACGATTCCTTGTAACACTTTAAGCAGAAATGAAGGCAGTCGATGTGGATAGTCACGTCGATTACCTTGGATTAGCGAAGTTTAATATCAGGAAATTAATATGAAAAAATCATCTGTAGAACGTCACTTAACAGATCAGCAGCGAGCTGAAGCTGATGTAAAAACGGTATATCCTAATGCGGTTAAGGCTGAAAAAGACAAACTTGAGGTATGACACATTCTATGCAATGGCTCTCGTGTTCCTTGCCTGATTGTCACCGAGGAGATGTTGTCTAGGGATGCGTTGAACATCGACTTCTTTTTTATCGTTGGACACACCCATGCTTCATACATTTACGATGGTTTAGTTTAATTCTGCTAAGGACGAAATGGATAGGCTCATTTTTTGCGGGCGAATATCGATAGGAAATATTTTAAGCTGATCTTCCCGTTATCATCAATAAAGGGAAAAGGGCTAAACAAAATGGCAGCAAGAGGCACGAGAACAACGATTGCCGTTAGTATCCCAGTCACCAAAACGCTCATGAATGGGTCCATCTCAGGAGCCAGAGCCAGTATGTCCAAGTACAATTGCTTGATGAGCGTATCCCACGATTGCGTGATTGCTAATCCCATTGAAACAAGGCTAACTTCCACCAATCCCACTTTATCCATGATCACCGCTGCCCATGTACTTATGAAGCTAATGATGAGCAGGAAAAACACTAATCCTACTTCGTAATTTTCAACACTGTTCATACCGTTGGTGTCCTGTCAGGGCGAGATTTTGGTGAATCGAAATTGAACCTTAACCTAACTGTCCGGGCTGTAGTCTAAACTACGAGAGGAAAACGGCTTGCTAATTGACGGGGAACGCTCAAGCCTATCGCACAAGATGTCACAAAATCATTGAATTTAGGTGAAGGCGCTCAGGGCTGGTGGCTCATACCTGGAGTGGATGTCGAGCGTTGATTCGATGGCAGGCTGTGAGTCTTAAACTCTCTCTGTTGGCCAAGACTCACTTTATTTCTTCCACCAGCATGCATCACGGCTACGTAATAGAGTTTATTTTCGCACGAAACGGGGAGCACTTGAGAGATTAGATAGCCATTCAGAGGCGTAATTGTTGGAGATGTACGGTTCCAGATCGTTGCTCGATACGCCATCAGACTTGCTTCCGTGATGGTAGTTCGATGAATACACGGTAATGGTTTGGCTCATGCTCTTCTCCCTGTTTTTGAATGACGGTTTATGTACCTGAACTTTTATTCTATGGCTGCACACTATTTTCCCCCCCTTTCGATCAATGTGTGTAGGGCATATATCACTCCAAACCCCAAATGGGGGGCGAGGGAAGTAAGGGGGTGGATACTGGAGATATCTAACGAACAGAGTGAGATATTTAATGCAAACATTTAAAGCGGAACTGCACTCGGCATTCACATCAAAGACCGTTGAATTTAAAACGGACAAAACAGGTCTAGCTCTAGTGAGGCTTGCTAAAAAAGAGCTCAATTGTACTGGCTATAAGCTTCAACTTGTTGTTCATTCCGGTGACTTCAAGCAATGGGTGGCACCTGATTTCAGTATGACGTTAACCCCCATTCATTGATTTGGTGGTCAAGGTCGCGTCGCGTTAATACAGAGCGCATCCAGAATATAAGGGCTTTACGATGAGCAAGAAAGAGTGGGCTATCTTCAAGACGTGCCGGAAGCGTGATCAAGGTATTCGCGGTTCAGGTAAACCTGAGTTTGTGAATGTCATTGAAAGAGATTTGGGTATCCATGTCAGTCGTGATGCGGCGGTGCGTGCCTTGGTTGTCAACTACTACCCGGAACTCAACGACTCGGATATCGAGCACATTAAGAGGGTATCAAAAGAATTTCTAAGAGGGACAATGGGGCATTACAAGATCATGACCTGTTAGATTGATGTCATTGATTGTCACTGAGGTGATACTGTCTGTGTGAGATGGCACTGCGCTCTCTAAACTCGGCATGCTAACAACGCTCACTCCCCCCAACTCCCCCCGTAAATGCCTCTGAAACCCTAAATTGCTGGCCATCGTCTCGTTCTGGGGGGAAGGCATATTTCATTACGCATAATGAACCTGTCCTCAACCAATAACAGGTTCATATCATGTCAATTAATACAGCAACGAATACAGAAGAAAACACAGCAACGATTTATGAAGTCCTTGATAAAGCCAATCAGTTCACAGGCTTCGGCGTAAGACTGAACGGTCATGCGGCAGATGTGTTCGGTATTGATACCGATGAAAGCTTTGGCCATTCAGAAGAGGCTCATGACTTTGCAGAGCAATGCAAATATGAAGCGGGAGCAACCATTGTTTGGGCCTGCAACAAACCGTGGTGGGCATAGTATGAGTATTCAAGCGAGTCCAGAAATGGCGAAAATGATTTGCGTTAATCCTGACCACATGGAGGGGGTCACGGTGACTGACCTTCCTGATGACAAATTGGCCGTCATAGAGCAAGTAACAATTCCGTCGTTTTGCTATGACAACAGCGCTCTGGCTTTGAATTTACTGAATGCAGACTGTGTGGTTTACGGGGTTGCGATGGTGAATTGTGGCGGCACTTGGCTACCGATAGAACACTGCTGGCTCAAACTGGCTGATGGCGACTATGTAGACCCTACCTATCAAGTATTGGCTAAATTTAACGAGCGAAAGTATGAAGTTATCTATTACAAACTCTTTGAAATAACATCAGATTTGATGAGTGAAATGAAACAGGCTTATGGTGAACTGAGTCGCTTTGTTGGCGTAGAGATGATGTGGTTCCGACGCTCGACGGCGTATCGACAATATTTTCTAGGTTGATTGTTGGTGACAGGGCTTTTTAGAGTGAATTATTATGCAACTATATCCATTCATTTGATTGTCATTCAGAGGATTTGGGGGTATAACCCCCGTGTATTTTTTAACCAATTCGGTGTGTAAGAAATCCAATTGCATAAACTGTGCATATTTTGACCTGCTATTTCCGCTTGATTACGTTCCCTCACTGTCTTTCCATGACAACACCGTTTCTTTGCATTGCTTCAAGTGAAGTTGTCATACCTTTCCTCTATCATCTGAATAGTATTCGCGCTCGTGTTCCCAATGTGGCTTAGGTTTAAGCGTTCTGTGTTTGGTTTGTGGTACTGAGAGCGGCTGTTGGGTCATACGGGAATGGATGTGCTGGTCTTTAAAAGTACCAATGAAATTCGTCCATGATAACGATGGGCTTTCCCGCACGTTTGTTCTTAAAGAAGGCACCTCGGGGGAGTTGGTCATTTGGGTGGAGTTTGTGCTGCCACTCTTTAAACGCTGCCGTTTTTAATCGATACGCTTTGTCTTGTTCGGCTTTTGCAATGATATGTTTTAGTTGTGCCGCAGTTGGGCTTGTTTGTGTATGTAACATGGCAAGTTCCTTATCGCTAGTTCGTTAGTGAGTCGTCCAGCAATGACAATGGCCAAGCATACGACTCGATTTGTTGGACGGCGACTTCAATGTTGTTATGCAGCTCTTCTAAACCCATCGATTTCGCACAGCGCTCTTTGGTGACAAGGAAATCTTCTAGTTTGGCCGCTGCTAAGGATTGTTCGAGGTTATCTCTGGTAACCTGTTTGCCATGATTTAAGCAATTCTCTCGATACTCGGCCACCAGCACGATATCAGCTGGGTGAGAGGTGATCCAATTTTCAATGACTGACATTTCAAGGTGGGTTTTACTCGCCATGAGTTGACCTAATTGACCGAATGATACGAGGATTATCGTTACAGAGAACGCGAGCACTGATTTTAGGGTAAAGCTCGTAATTTTCTTTAGCATTGTGATGTCTCCAATTTCTGACGATATCCATTTATAACAAGAAGGGCTCGGTGAAATTTCAATTAGCCGCAGAGATTCCTGCCTTTATTTGCAGTAAAGTTCGGTGACTTGTGCATCCTCGATGTCCTCCCAGGATCTTGAAACGGGTTTGGGCTCGGATAGGATATCGTAGGTGCCATCGTAACGTTGCTTGGCGGCGTAACCGATGTAGGGCTCACCGATACGTGGTTTGCTATGTGATTCACTGTATGGATTGACTGGCTTGTAAGGTCGGCTGTTGAATGGCATACCCAAAATATCTCCGTCTTGATCGATGAGTCCGAGAAATTGATTGTTATCGTAGTGGACAGATACCACTGAAACGGCCATTAAGCTTGTCGAGATTTTGATTTCGCATTGAAGCTGTGTTGCCATGTGAACTCCGTATGTCCGTGATGGTGTTACATTGTTTTGGCTTTCGGTGACTAGCGACCAACTAGGCCGCTAGTTCATGGGTACTGGAGACGACGGTATTAAGCGGCTATTGGTAAAGCGTAGTTCATCGGTATGTGCTTGATATTGGCCGAAACCAATGCTTTTGCCACGGGAGGACAAACAGAATTACCACAGCGTGCGACCTGTTTGGCTTTGCTGATTTTCTTTCCATTTTGGTCAAATTGAAATTGATAGTCTTTTGGAAAGCCTTGAGCCAAGAAGAGTTCATGGGGCTCTAGCATTCTCATACCGATATCGATCACTCGATAGATAGCACCGTGCATCTTAACCATCACTTCGCCCCGCACGACAACGAGCCCAAAGCGCTCTTTGGTGGTTAACGTGTGAACTGGCGTAGTGATGTCAGTGCCGAAATTAGAACCAAAATACTTAATGAGAAAGCTGTTGACGATCCCTAAGTGATTGCCACCAGCGCTCACTGTATGAGCCGGTTCACTCACTGTATGCCCAAGATTGGTGCCTCTCATCTTAATAACGTGACTGGTAGTAACTGTGTCCACGTCTTGACCAAACAGGCGTTCATATTCAGCGCGTGTCCCTCCCCATCTTTCAGTAGATTGAATCCATTCTTCATAGGTGGGAATAATCGATTTTTCGACGTTCGCTGTCACTAATGCGTTGTGGTCGACGCCTGTGATCGTCGCTAACGGATCATTGATATCGGCACCAGAACATCCTGAAAAATGTTTGGCCATGAACGCTAACAACTCTTGGTTGTTGTCCTTGACCGATGGCGAGTCATTATTTTGCTCATTGGGGAATGCTTGCTCTAAATCTGCTGACACAACAGCAAAATGCCCCCCTTTCACCTGAGCGCAAATGGTTCTTAACGGCTCATCGATTGGCATATTGCGTTGACTGCTCGCATTGGCGTGTTCGGTAATGAATGGTCGTTGATTTTTGTGCTCGACGATATAAGGCGCATCAGAATCAAAAACGAATTTTTGTAACCCCTTGGCGATACGAGCCATGGTTTTCTCTACCAATGGCTTTTTACGATTGAATATGGATTTTACAGGGATAGTCCAATCAATCACGTCGGCAGCAACCTTTTGTGGGGCTAATTGATTATTGATTGCTGGATCACCGTGACTGACTTCTGGCCATTCAATCGGTTGTCCGTCATTTCTCATGACCATAAACAAACGCTTTCTAATCGTTGGTACGCCGTAGTCACTTGCCACTAGTTCACGGAAATCAACATCGTACTGGAGCCCTTTGAACAGTTTGAGCTTGTGCTTAATGTCGTATTGAATCCCACAAGCAAGTACGCATTCTTTCCACGACGGGTCACGAGGGGATAACCCTACCGTCAGCGCTTTGGTGAAATCTCTGAATGTCTCTCCCTTACGATCAGGATCTGGTCGCCAGTCGCCGTGCTCATCTTGTAATAAGGGACCCCAAGTGCTGAATTCTTTAATTTTCCTAATATCGATATTGAGCGGTAAATATTGTCAGTTTGAGTCTTTGAATCTTGTGAGTGTGACCCGAGTTAGTGGAGCGCATCGCTTCAGATGCTAGAGGAACGATAAGTCATTAATTTATCAATTTAGTCGAGTCAGTAGCTATGTTATCCGTTCAATCTGGCGTCTTCATCTAACACCTCTAATGAGTGAATATGCACTTAATCATTAGGTGCAAGAATTAAGATGGAGAGAGATACTGCCAGCTAAGACAGTTATACTCAGAGCTGTGCTGACTGCACGGTTAACTAGGATCTGCCCCAAAGCTTGCTAGAGAGGGAAAAGGGCTTGTAAGAAGTAACGAACAAAGAAAGGTAAGCAGTTATATCTGTTCTGATGAGATATAACTGCTTCTTATGTGAGAGGGTAAGGCTATTTTACTTCGTACCTAAGTAGAACTTCATTATCCAAAACAACGTTTGTTGACCAAATGAAGCTAGCTCCAGCACCACTGAATTTATCAATAAAGTTCATGTAAGATTTCTTGTTATTCACACCAATTTCATCTTCTGAGTATTCAGTCGCTTGCGGCCATGAAACTGCGTCAAAATCTTTTGCCATCCAGTTACTTGGGGTTTCCCAATGAGCTGCATAAGCATTTTCACCGTTATCTGTACCTTGTGTTGTACAGTTCTCCGATAGTCGCTTCCCATCAACTTCACTTAGGCAACTTAAATCATAGATTGGTGCAGTATAAAATGTCTGAGCTTGCCAGTCGGAACCTGTCACTGTGCCGTCACTAAAGCTTGCGATAAAGCCACCATCGCCTGGGTGGAATGCTTTCCCACGGTTATCTTCTGTACCTAAACCTAAGTTTTCTTCCCAATCAATTACTTTTACAGCAATCGTGTATGGCTTATTTACTTTAAACTTTACAATACTAGAGTTAAACGGTGTGAAAGGTACAGTGTCTACTGCTACGAGCTGACCATTAATATATAGCTCGAAATAGTTGTCAGCAAAGATGTAACCAGTGATCTCTTCACCATCTGAATCAATAACAGCCACAGGCACAGAGGCTTCATCCACATCGGCTATGCTTTCGGGTGTGATATTGGCGCACTCTTCATAAAGATCGACCGCTTTTGGCGCAGTTGTGAAATGGTTTTGAGCAGGGACTGTCCATACTTTTCCATCTGCGTCAGCAATTTCACCGATGCCTGCAACACGGCTTCGACCATTCGCACACTCAAAAAGGTCTGCTTCTACTGTTTTTGCAAGACCTTGGGTAATGCTAGCTGATCCTTTGTAATCACTAACTGTTCCAGTTACTGTTAGGTCGGAGGATGGAGAGCAGCCAGCTAACAGTAAGGCGATAGACGAAAGAGCGAACACTTGAGTGTTTGGAGTAATCATAAATAAAAATCCTGAAGAAAATATGAAGCTTAAGTGTAGTTTTAGTCTCAACAAATCACAATGTTGAGCTACATAAGTAATTGGCGCATATATTAAACGATGCACTGTAAATTACAGTAAACGATGTGCAATTTTCAGTAAATGGATTTCTACTCCGAGCTTTCATATCTAGTCGCTCGTAACTCAGAATTGTCCGTGCGACCTGAGGTCGTATGAAGCGTTGTTCACCGCTTAACGAGTGAACC
>NZ_JBFSUV010000057.1:0-34444 GCF_041467515.1 Vibrio sp. 10N.247.311.12 | reverse complement strand
AAGTGGCGATTAACGGCACTAACGACGCCGCTACTGTCAGCAGTGCGACCGTCGCTATCGATGAAACCGACAAAGCAGTAACGACTTCAGGAACATTGACCAGTACCGACGTGGATAATCAAGATAATGCGTTTACACCGGATTCGATTACTGGCACCAATGGTGACCTGACTATTGATGCTAATGGCCATTGGGCGTTCACCGCCAACAGCGCGTTTGACCAATTAAACGTCGGCGATAAAGTCGAAGAGACCTTTACGGTATCGTCGGTTGATGGCACACCGTCAACCATCAAAGTGACGATTAACGGCACTAACGATGCAGCGACAGTCAGTACCGCAACAGTCAGTGTGGATGAAACGGACAGCGCTATAACAACTTCTGGAACCCTCACCAGTACTGACGTGGATAACCCAGACAACACGTTTACGCCGGATTCTATTTCAGGTACCAACGGTGACCTGACTATTGATGCTAATGGACATTGGGTGTTCACTGCCAACAGCGCGTTTAATCAGCTAAACGTCGGCGATAAGGTCGAAGAGACCTTCACTGTCTCGTCCATCGATGGCACACCTTCCACCATAAAAGTCACGATTAACGGTACTAACGACGCCGCTACTGTCAGCAGCGCGACCATTGCCATCGATGAGACTGACAAAGCAGTCACGACATCAGGAACGTTGACCAGCACCGATGTAGACAACCCAGACAACACGTTTGCGCCGGATTCTATTTCAGGCACCAACGGTGACCTGACTATTGATGCCACTGGCCACTGGGTATTCACTGCCAACAGCGCGTTTAATCAATTAAACGTTGGCGATAAAGTCGAAGAAACCTTCACTGTGTCGTCGGTTGATGGCACACCCTCGACCATCAAAGTCACGATTAACGGCACTAACGACGCCGCTACTGTCAGCAGTGCGACCGTCGCCATTGATGAAACCGGCAAAGCGGTAACAACTTCAGGCACGCTAACCAGTACCGATGTTGATAACCCAGACAATACCTTCACGCCAGATTCTATTTCAGGCACCAACGGTGACCTGACTATTGATGCCAATGGTCATTGGATGTTCACCGCTAACAGCGCGTTTAATCAATTGAACGTTGGCGATAAAGTCGAAGAGACTTTCACTGTGTCGTCTGTTGATGGCACACCTTCGACCATTAAAGTCACGATTAACGGCACTAACGACACCGCTACTGTCAGCAGTGCGACCGTAGCCATCGATGAGACTGACAAAGCAGTCACGACATCAGGAACGTTGACCAGCACCGATGTAGACAACCCAGACAACACGTTTGCGCCGGATTCTATTTCAGGCACCAACGGTGACCTGACTATTGATGCTAATGGACATTGGGTGTTCACCGCCAACAGCGCGTTTAATCAGCTAAACGTCGGCGATAAGGTCGAAGAGACCTTCACTGTCTCGTCCATCGATGGCACACCTTCCACCATAAAAGTCACGATTAACGGTACTAACGACGCCGCTACCGTCAGCAGCGCGACCATTGCCATCGATGAAACTGACAAAGCGGTAACCACATCAGGCACGCTAACCAGTACTGACGTGGATAATCCAGATAATGCGTTCACGCCGGATTCTATTACTGGCACCAATGGCAACCTAAACATCGACGCCCATGGTCAATGGGTCTTCACCGCTAACAGCGCATTTAATCAATTAAACATCGGCGATAAAGTCGAAGAAACCTTCACGGTGTCGTCTGTTGATGGCACACCCTCGACCATCAAAGTGACGATTAATGGCACTAATGACGCAGCTACTGTCAGCAGTGCGACCGTTGCCATCGATGAAACCGATAAAGCGGTAACTACCTCAGGCACGCTAACCAGTATCGACGTCGATAATCCAGATAACGCATTCACACCGGATTCGATTACTGGCACCAATGGCGACCTGACTATTGATGCCAATGGCCATTGGACATTCACCGCCAACAGCGCATTTAATCAATTAAACGTCGGCGATAAAGTAGAAGAAACCTTCACTGTCACTTCCGTTGATGGCACACCTTCGACCATTAAAGTCACGATTAACGGCACTAACGACGCCGCTACTGTCAGCAGTGCAACCGTTGCTATCGATGAAACTGACAAAGCGGGAACCACCTCAGGCACACTAATCAGTACCGACGTAGATAATCCAGATAACACTTTCACACCTGATTCGATTACTGGAGCTAACGGTGACCTGACTATTGATGCTAATGGGCATTGGGTGTTCACCGCCAACAGTGCGTTTAATCAATTGAACGTCGGCGATAAAGTCGAAGAGACCTTTACGGTATCGTCGGTTGATGGCACACCGTCGACCATAAAAGTGACGATTAACGGCACTAATGACGCAGCTACTGTCAGCAGCGCGACCGTTGCCATCGATGAGACTAACAAAGCGGTAACAGCTTCAGGTACCCTCACCAGTACCGATGTAGACAACCCAGACAACACGTTTACACCGGATTCTATTTCAGGTACCAACGGTGACCTGACTATCGATGCTAATGGTCATTGGGTGTTCACCGCGAGCAGCGCGTTTAATCAGTTAAACGTCGGCGATAAAGTAGAAGAAACCTTCACGGTGTCGTCTGTTGATGGAACACCGTCCACTATCAAGGTGACAATCAACGGTACTAACGACACCGCTACTGTCAGCAGTGCGACCGTCGCTATCGATGAAACTGACAAAGCGGTAACGACATCAGGAGCTCTCACCAGTACCGACGTGGATAATCCAGATAACGCATTCACACCGGATTCGATTACTGGCACCAACGGCAACCTCACCATTGGTGCTAATGGCCAATGGACATTCACCGCCAACAGTGCGTTTAATCAATTGAACGTCGGCGATAAAGTCGAAGAAACCTTTACCGTCTCTTCCGTTGATGGCACACCGTCGACCATCAAAGTGACGATTAATGGCACCAATGACCGCCCTACTATCTCAGGTACCTCAAGTGGCGCGGTGATCGAGCAGGGCTTGAACACGGCAGGAAACCCCGATGCGACAGGGAGCTTAATCGCGACTGATATAGATAAGTCCGACACCGTTACGTGGGCAATCAATCAACCCCAAGGTCAATGGGGAACGCTGTCGATTGATCAGCATGGTCATTGGCACTATCAGCTAGACAATTCAACCGGCGGTGCCGCGGATAAACTCGCGGCTGGTGAACATCAGTCTGAATCATTCTGGATCACCGCTACCGATTCAACAGGAGCGACAGTCCCTCATAAAGTCGTTATCGATGTGCAAGGCAGCAACGACAAACCAATTGTCAGTGCGTGGACTCAGCTTCCTGCGGGTAAAGAGGATCAACCCGTAACCATCAAGGCTTCTGACTTGCTAACACATGCAAGCGATGTGGATAGTAGCGATGTATTGCACGTGACAAATTTGCAAGCGACACACGGTAGCCTGACTGATAATAAAGATGGCACTTATACCTTCACGCCAGATAAAGATTTCAATGGTGAGATTCGACTCACCTATGATGTGGTTGACGGCCATGGGGGCAGCGTCAGCACTCAAGCTAAGTTTGATCTTATCGCAACTCCAGATAACGCGATTATTACCGACGCACAAGCCAATGCAGACTTACGGGGAGTAACTGAAGATCGCGGCTATATAGATACCCACTACCAACTGCATTACGACGGCAGATTAAACATCCAAGACCCTGATAAGGGAGAGGCACAGTTTGATCCGAATATAGGCTCACAAACCTATCAAGGTATTGGCTACGACACCAAACTGGGTGGGCACATACTGCTCATGCGCGACGGTCACTACACCTATACCCTCGACAACCGCAATATACAGAACTTAGCGCAAGGCGAAGTTAAACACGATTCAGCCATTATACGCTCAGCAGATGGTACAACACACACGATAGAGCTAACGGTTCATGGTACCAACGATGCCCCAACCATCAATGCTCAGTCCCACTCAGTGACTGAAGGTGGAAGCGTTCTAAATGGACAAATGGTTGGCCAAGATATTGATACCGGTGCGGCCTTGACTTACAGCGCACCGCAGATTGATGGCTTGGTGGTTAATCCGGACGGCAGTTATAGCTTCGATCCTGCTCACTCTAGCTATCAATCGTTAGCATCAGGTGTCACGAAGACATTGACTGTTCCAGTAACAGTCACAGACGAGCATAATGCGAGCAGCACTCAAAACCTCTCAATAACGATTACAGGGGTTAATAATTCTGCCGTTATCGGCGGTGTCTATACTGGAGATGTTCATGAAGGGCATACCTATACAGCACCAGATGGTACAATGTCTGGTGGCTACGTCGATGATCGCTCACCAGATCATATGCATGGAAACATCGGCAAATTATGGAACGACGAAATACACACTGATGGTCACCTGAACATTGTTGATCCAGACTCCGGTGAAAGCCATGCCCAAACCGGCGTTTATTACGGCACTCATGGTCGTGTCATACTTCAGAGTAACGGAGATTGGAGCTACTACGCTTCCATAGGCCAAGACGCAACAGGTAGAAAGATTGATCACCTCGGCCAAGGTGAATCGATAACGGATACTGTCACCGTCAAATCGGCTGATGGCACCACTCACGATATTGTTGTCACCGTTCATGGCGATAACGACCGTCCGTATTGTTCTGGTGAAGTGCAACTGTACAGCGGTAAAGAAGATCTTGCTCAAACCATCACAGCAACCGAGCTAATCGCTAATACTGTTGACGTAGACGCCAACGATGCAGGTAAGCTCACTATCGCTAATTTGCATGCTGACCATGGCTCGATTCAAGACAATCACGATGGAACCTTCACCTTCACTCCAAGCCACAATTACAACGGCAGCGTCCACTTCACCTACGATGTGAAAGACGCGCATGGTGGTACAACACACACTGGCGCATCAACGACGCTCTCGGCGGTTGGCGATGCTGCCCAAATCGCTGGCGTTGATACTGGTTCAATAACCGAAAGCAGCGCGGGTGTCGACATGTCACCTGACTATGCTCACTCAGGCATAGCCACACTTGGCAATACAACACTCTATGCGGATGGCAAGCTGACCATCACAGACCCCGATGTAGGCGAGTCAGGATTTGAACGCCAAGGCAGCAATGGTTACGACTATCACGGCACCTATGGCGATCTAATCTTACTCACCGATGGCACCTGGCATTACCATGCCGATGCTGGGCATCTATCAGGTATAGGTGCTAGACCCACAACGCGTGGCACTGCAATTGACCAACTTGGTGAAGGGCAAAGCTTAACCGATACGATTACAGTCCATTCAAAAGATGGTACAACACACGATATTGTCATCACCATTCACGGCAGTAACGACAGACCTTACTGTTCATCTGAAGTGGTGCTTGCAAATGGCAGTGAAGATACACGCCAAACCTTAACCACCGCGCAACTATTAGCGAATACCGTCGATGTTGATGCCAATGACGCCGGTAAGCTAACCATTGAAAACCTCCATGTCGACCATGGCTCTATTCTAAACAATGCCGATGGTACGTTTACGTTTACCCCAGAGAAAGACTATAACGGCGATGTACACTTCAGCTATGACGTTAAGGATGCACACGGTGGTGTGACCCACACCGGCGCAACCACCAACTTAGCTGCGGTTAACGACAACCCTGATGTGACGCCTTTAACCGACAGTGTCAGTGAGGGGGCCGATAATCATCACACCCTCAATCTGCTAGTAGGTGCCACAGACAAAGACGGCGACGCTTTAAGCGTCAGTCACCTTGAATATGCCATCGATGGTCAACTTCAGGCAGGGAAAATCCCCGCAGGTATCACCTTAGATACTGATGGTCATACATTAATTGTTGATGCCACTGATCCCGCATTTAACCATTTGGCCAATGGTCAGTCGCAACAAATCGCTATCACTTATCAAGTAGAAGATGGCCATGGTGGAAGTACGCAACAAACCGCCACGCTTACGATTGCCGGGACAGATGATAAAGCCACACTGGTTTCTAATGTCATTCAGCTCACTGAAACACAAGCGCTGGATAGCGAATTTAAATCCTATAGAGGCCAGCTTCAGCTGATTGACCCTGATAGTGGCGATAACACTCAGTTTGTTTTTAGCGGTAAATATTTAGGTCAAGGGTTTGCACCTGGTTACCTTGATGTTTGGCCTAATGGCACTTATCAATTCAGATTAAATACAGGTACCAATCATCATTCGGACGATCTAATCAGTAGCCTACATGCTGGCGAGTCGATGGAGCTCCCCTACGAAGTCGAAACCACTGATGGTCAGAAGCTCACCATTATGGTGAAAGTGACCGGTGAAGATAACCAAGCAAAAATTGCAGTGACGCCCCACTCCAGCCTAAATAATCATGTTTACGAAGATCATACTTCCTTTGGCAATACCACCAATCAGCTCAGCAGTGGTGGCACGTTACACGTCATTGACCCGGATCACGACCAAGCCGGTTTTATCGCACAAACCATCACCACCACCGAAGGTGGTCAGTTCAATATCAACGCACAGGGCCAATGGTCATACGATATTGACAATGATAAAGTCCAACATTTAGGCGCAGGGGAAAGCTTCCAGCAAACCTTTACCGTTGAATCTATTGATGGCAGTGCTAAAAAAGATATCACAGTGACCGTTCATGGCACCAATGATGCGCCAATTGCCTCGGCTGAAGTGCGTTTAGCGAATGGCTTAGAAGATAGCAAAATTGTCCTCACCCCAGCACTGCTACTTGCTAACACAACTGATATCGATGATAACGATATTGGCAAATTATCCATTGAGAACCTACACGCCGACCATGGTTCGATATTAATTAATGGCGATGGCACCTTTACCTTTACGCCAGAAAAAGACTATAACGGCGATGTCCATTTTAGCTATGACGTCAAAGATGCCCACGGTGGTGTGACCCACACCGGTGCATCAACAACACTCTCGGCAGTTGGCGATGCTGCGATCTTCACCGGAGATAAAAGCGGTCAAATTACAGAAGATCGCCATGTACAAGGTGATGCTCAACATACGATATTTGTCACTGGCGTGTTGAATGTTATCGATCCTGATGCCAGTGAAGATCATTTTTACGCCACTCGTAATGCCCATGCGGTCAGTGATCCCTATGGCGGTCATCTGACCATTGGAAAAGCCGGTGATTGGGCTTATTCGGTTCCCAATGCCAATATTCAGCACTTAGCGGCAGGGCAAGTCGAGCAGGTTCAATATGAAGTAACGACCGCTGGTGGTGATAAACAAATTATTACCATCAATGTACATGGCACTAATGATAAACCAACAGTTTCTGAAGTTATCGCAGGTGCACATAACATTGATGAAGATGCTGCAAATGCGACCTCTGGGCAAATTATTATCAGCGATGTTGATCATAGCGATCAACATTCTGTCAGTATTGATAGCCAACATCAGCCACAGTATGGTTCTGTTACCTATAATAGCAATACACAAACTTGGGTCTACACACTTAATAACAGCAATAGCCATGTTAATGCTTTAAATAATGGTGAACAATTGACCGATAAGTTTTCTCTATTAGTCGATGATGGACACGGGGGCATTACAACTCAAGAAGTTGAAATGCGCATTGATGGACACAGCGATGTTCCACCAATGCCAACCCTAGTTGCCCCTGCAAAAATTACCGGCAGTGCAGGCAATCAGGACCTGCATGCCTCAATCGGAATTCCTCCAATTATTCACCAAGGAACGCCTACGCCAATGACAGGCTGGGGAATATCAGATCACCACGGACACTCTCTCACTGCATTACACGGTCAATTTGGTACTTTGCATGTCAATCCTGCAACCGGAGAGTTGAGTTACGATTACCAACAAACTTCATCAGGCGTCGTTAAGACACATACAGGAGGCTCTTACGGTAGTGGTACAGACGAAACCGACTCGTTTGTTTTAACCCTAGGAGGCGATCAAAACTCACAAGTCGCGGTGCACCTACATTTGCACTCGCAATCCGTCCATGGAAACAGCGGACATCACATTGACCAAACCACACTAACTGGCATGGATTTATCGCCAATCGCTCCACCACCTCCTCCAGCACCCGGCATGAGCCAAGCGGATGAACCGGATGCCTCTTTCAGCACCCCTGATGAAGTTACTCTTAATTTTGATGAGGTGACGGCAAACCTAGAACATACAGCGATAGGCGAACACGAACAGCGTTCTGGTGCCCATGCTTACCTAGACGCTCTGGGTATTAATGCTGACTCGCCGTCTATAGATTCACCGTCACACAATGTACCAGTAGCGCATGATATCGATATCATTTTCAGTGATGCCGAGAGTGCTTATGGGGCTGAGCAAACTGACGATGGTATGAGTGATGGGCTGTCTCACCATACCGATAACCCATCTATTGATGATTCTTTACACCATCATAATGACGTTGACGGACTGCCTGACATAGACCCAAATAACTAGAACATCACCCCTTCGGTTAGATAAAAAAAGGAGCACGGCATGTGCTCCTTTTTTATGCAAGCCAGAGTGGAGGACTTTACCTCTCTCCAAACGCCACGCTAACATTGGTATAAATCGGTTTCCATAAGTATTGGAACACCGACTTCTCGCCAGTTGTGATGTCTACTTCACCCGTCATACCCGGCAGTATGGAAAAGCTTTCAGGGTTATCACGGAAGTAAGGCGTATCAACCGACACTACAACTTCATAATAGATCTCGCCACGTTCGCTTTGACTTGTGGTCGGTGAAATACTCTCTACCGCCCCTTTTAAAGCCCCAAAGCGGCTGTAATCAAACGCATCAATCTTGACTCGAGTGGGCTGCCCAACACTCACAAAACCAATATCTCTTGGGGACAAACGTGCTTTGAAGTCAGCGTTCCCTCCGACAGGCACAATTTCAACTACCGTGCCACCCGGCTGAATAACACCACCATCCTGCGTGCTTGGTATGCTTTGCACCAAGCCTTGTAGCGGTGACACTAACATAGTGTTCGTCAATTTAGCTTGGCTTGAACGAACTCTAGCATTCAATGCTGATAAGTCAGATACGGCTTTAGAACGATCATCGCTCACTTTAGCTTTCGCTTCCGCCAGAAGCTGTATGATTTTTTGGTCATTACTGTCAGCTTGTCTAATCAATACCGACTTCTTACCACGAGCTTCTTCGATTTTCTGTTCGATACTGGCCAATTTTTGTCGCATTTCAAGCACACGTAAACGTGAAATGTTACCCGCTTTATAACCCTTCTCCAGTATGTTCAACTCTTGCTTAGTCGCATTTAACTCTTTCTCATAACTCGGCAAGGCCTTTTCTACGCTACGAAGCTGCTCTGCAATTTGCTCGCTCTCTTTCTCAAGCACCACACGCTTTTGGAAGTAGAGGGCTTTTTGCGCGTTCAGCTGCGCTTTTTGCTGGCTGACGATCTCTGGGTAATCGACCTCAAACTCAGCAAGGTTAGGCTCACGTTGCTCAAGCAGCGCATTCATACGTTCCACACTGGCTAGAAGCGTCACTTGTTGGGACTTTAGCTCTTCAAGGGCGGTACGCTGGAAAGTGGCATCAAACTCAACAAGCGGCTGGCCTTTCTCTACCAACTGGCCTTCTTTAACAAGAATTTGCTTTAACTTACCGCCAATCGCACTTTGTAATACTTGCTTCTCGCCTTCCGGAATCACAGCACCTTTGGCTTTGGCGATTTCATCAACTTGAGTGACTACAGACCAAGTGGCAAAAGCAATAACACATAAGGCAACCGACCATGTGGCCAGCGCCAATGTACGAGCCGTATTTTGTGATTCAACAAGCTCACCGTAGCGCTTGCCCTTCTCGATAGATTGTTTAGTCATTAGCGACTCCTTGCTTAGACTCTGATTGTTCTTGTTGGGCTGCATTTTGTTGAGCAGACGTCTCTTGAGTTGACGTCTGTAGCTCTTGAGATAACGGTTGCTCAGATAACTGCGGTTCTTGAGAAGCTTGAGGCTCTGAAGGCTGTTCCTGCTTCGAAGACTGCTCCGGATCTAATGGACCGGCATAAACCACTGCACCTTCATTTAATACCACCACTTTATCGGCAAGCTTGATTAAATCCGGATCGTGGGACGTGTAAATCACCGTTGCTTTTCCTTTTTTCGACTGCACGAACTCACCAAATATACGTTTAGCATTTGGGTGAGCATCAGGCACAGGATTATCCATTAAGAACATTGGGTAGTCATAAACCAGCGCTTTCGCGTCAATGAGGATCTGCGCGACGCTGCCAGACAACATGTCAAAAAGGCTGTCCGGCTGAATACTGCTGATGGAAGTATCGAGCCCACCTGATAATGTCTCGAACCAACGCTTTCCACCGACCATTTCAATTGCAGAGATCATTTTCTGATCTTCGACTTTGTGGCCGTCGTTTAGCCACTCTCGAATACTCAACGTAAGCAAATCAGGATATGCGGCTCGAATGAAACACCAGTGGCGATAAAGCTGCGGATCGTATTGAACGAGGTTAACGCCTTCAAGCTCGACCATGCCATTTTGGATAGGCTGCAAGCCAGACAGCACTTCAATTAATGTTGATTTACCGCTCCCAGAAGGGCCGGTAATCGCGACAACTTCACCGGCTTCAATATCAAAACTCACACCATTCAAAGCGGGGCGACTCTGTTTGGGATAGCGCAGCGTCACTTGGTCTAATTTCAAGTTAGGCGCTACCACGGGTAACGGGTGATGCTGGTAACTGAATTCACGCTCAGACGGCTGAGACAAAATACGGTTCACTTGCAGCTTGGATTGATTAAAGCTATTAAAACGCATCGCGCTGTTTGCCAACACCTGAGCAGGACCCGTCACCTTAGATATCAACATCATTGAAGCAATCAAACCACCGGGCGTCATCACTTGTTCAAAAATAAGTCCTATGCCTAACCCCATCACGGCGAGTGTCGAGCCCACACCAATGAAATAGTAAATCGAGGTGTACCGACTCTGGAGAACCGATTGATTAAAGGTCACTGTTGAAGCAAGAAGATTGGCTTTTTTGAAACGTTGAATCCAGTGCTCTGAGAATCCAGCACTGCGAATAAAGGCAAGCTTGGATGACAGCTCATTAGTCATGTTTTGACGATTCGTACCTGCGACTGTCGATTGCATCGAGCGCTTGCTGCTAGAGCGTATCGAGCGTTTTGCTAGCAAGTAATAAAGGATTAAAGAGACGACTGGAACCAGTACCAACCATCCGCCTAAAACTCCTATCGCTAGTACAAAAATTAGAATGAATGGTAGGTCAAATAACGCATTTCCTAATGGCCCCGATAGCACACCTGAAATACGCTCTGACAACATCACTTGGTTTTGCTGACTAGAAGAAGCTGTTTGCTGATTTTGAGCATAGCTATTACGAAGCAGACGCTGCACGAGGGATTGAGAAATCTCACGACTTACTCGGTTGGAAACTGAAGCAAACACTCGGCTACGTAATGTTCTCAACCAACCCATCATCACAAACAACAACGCCGCGCCAATGGCGATACCTTGCAACTCATGCCCTGCATCACCACCAATCACATGGTCATAAATCGACATCGTGATGAAGGGAACAGCAAGCGCAAATAAGTTAGTGATAAAGCTGACCAATAACAATTTAGGAATGATGGGGCGAAACGCATGTAACCTTTCACCAACCCAATCAGGAGAGGCCTTCTCTAATGGTGGCCCTTCGATAACAATACAAAACTGAGGGACATCGGTGATGTCGTTATTGGCATTAAAGGCAACAAATTGCTTGGATTCCAAATGACCAGAGACCAGCTCATGTTCACCAAGTACCGGTAAGACCAATTTATGTTCACCAACTTCATCTAGGTTGGCAACCAAGCGATAAGGCAGTGCAAGCCTGTCGAACAAGGCAAACATATCGTCGATTGATTCAATGCCATTTTCATCGACCCATTGATGTGCGAACAACTGGATATTAGCATTAACTTCCAACTGCTTAAGAACGGAAAGGCTCTCGGTTTCTAAATGATTCATCACCTCTTGTCGACCGCTGGTATCTGCACGGTTGTTCGTACCTGAAGGGTTACCAATATCTAAACGATTCATACGACGGCCTCCTGATTGCTCTCGCTGTCGACCGTAATAGCTCGACTTTCCACTGTAATGATTCGATTAGCAAATTCGCGAAGCTTCGAATGGTAGCTCACCATCAGTATCGTGCGTCCTGCCGTTACTTCTTCTTCCAACACCTTAGCTAGATTCCCAAGGGCGTCTAAATCAAGTGAAGAATCCGGCCTTTCCAACATGATTATGGGTTTATCACTTGCCAATTGAGCCGCGATATTGAGCATTTTCACGTTACCCATACTCAACAAAGAAGCACTCGTATGGCCAATTTGTGTCTCTAGTCCATCGGGTAATCGAGTAATCTCTTTGGTTAAACCCAAACGCTTTGCATAGTCACTGGCGCTTTGCGTTTTCTCAGGGTCAAACCCGCACAAGTTGTCGAGAATAGTACCCGACACCAACTGCCCTTTAACGCCACAGTAGGCAGCAATATTGGTTACGGATGCGATTGAAACTGCAGCTCCGTTAATGAAGCACTCACCCGCTTTTAGATCATCAATACCTGCAATCGACGACAATAAATGACTGTTGGTGTGGCGATCCTCACTCTCTAACAAAACCAACTCACCTTTATTCAGTGTGACATCTGCATGAGAGAGTTCACCGTATCTTTCAACGGTCGCTTGCTGAATTTCCAACGTCTCAAAGTCAGATAAGTGGTTCTCGGTTTGCTCAGAATCTGAAGAGTCCGATAGTGATAAGTCACTCAATTTTTCTATTGCCTGATTAGCACTGTGTATTGAATTAAGCTTAATTCGAACTCCCACCAAAGCACTTAAAGGTGCGACGGCTCTGCCCGATAAGATAGAACATGCCGCCAATCCACCAGTGGTTAACTGGCCATCCAACACCCACAAGCTCCCCGTAATCACGAGTAAAACTGACGTGGCTAATGCAGCAAGCTGAATACATTCTTGGGCGAAGGCGTTCTGTTCTTCTTCTCTCGCTTTAGACTGAGAGCGAACATTATTGAGGGATTTAAACTGATTAAAGATTCGAGACTCAACGGCCTGGCGTTTGATTCCCTGAATGGTTTGGCTCAGTAAAATCAAGAACGCTTTTCGCTCCTGCTCATCTTGGGAAGCTTCTTCACTTAAGCTTTTAACGCGAATAGAAGATAACCAAACGATTCCAAGAGTAATCAGCCAAACTGCCAAAGGTATCGCCACCAGCTCACCGCCGATGTAAGCCACCAAGCCCAAGAAGATCAATGCAAAAGGCAAATCAATAAAGCCTGCAATCACACCGCCGGAATACCAATCTTTGACTTTTGATACTGAGCCCAGCCCCTCTTCCACGCCGCCAACACCAATGTGGCGAAGATGGCCTGATGAAGCCGTTGTTACTCTTTCAACCAAGGTTTGATAGGTCGCTTTCTCGGTATTGCTGGCCGCGGCTGACAAAAGCCAAGTACGCACAAACCGGATCAATGCTTCCATGGCAACAGCCAACGCTGCACCCGCCAACAACAAAGTGGCAGTACCGTAACTTTGGTTAGGTAAAATACGATCGTAAATTTGTAAAACCGTTAACGGAACGGCGAGAGAGAGAAGATTTATGAGTAAAGAAGGCAGTAGGACTTTTCCTACCACCCCTTTGTTTTTCATTGAACTTGCGGGCATACACAATCCTTATCCATGCTTATGAAATAAGATTGGTACACCATGTTGAGTATTGCAAGGTAACGGACTGATTTAACGTGTTTTTCAATATAAATATGACACAGATCTTTCTACACAAATCTGTGGCTATACCCGTACCTTAAAAACGCTCCTTAAAAACGCTCCTTACAAACAATTGTCGTAATCCGTTATCGCCTGCTTTAGCTTTGAAAAGTCTGAGTTACATAAATACGGTTTCAGCGCTTCAAATTTATCTGAGGGCCACTCGTATATTTTGAATGACATGAGTTCGTCAATAACGGACTCATCAAAGCGGTATTTGACGACTTTAGCTGGAGAACCACCGACAAGGCTGTAGGGTGCGACGTCTTTAGTCACCACACTATTCGCTGCAACTACAGCGCCTTCGCCAATCGTCACACCGGGCATCACCATCGCTCGCATGCCTAACCACACCCCATCTTCAATGTGAGTGTCACCTTTGCCAATGTAGGCATCGTCGATGACATCCATAAATGGATACAGCGAAAACCAATCAACTCTGTGGGTATGGTTGCCACCCATCAAAATCACGACCTCTGCGCCAATACAGACATAATCACCGATATAGAGCTCGTCGATTTTCCATCGAGGCTCCCACTGGCGGCTGACTTCGTCGCCGTGTAAATAACGCACTACCGATTGTTCAAAACCATTATCCCAGCAATCGCTGTAATAACTGTGTTGACCTTTTACATGAATATTGGGGTTGGTTACGACTTCATGCAGCAACTCGAATTTGGACCAATGCTTCTTTTGCATTTTTACCTCTGAATGATCTATTTAGTTTTATTCGTTAGCTATCAAAATGTTCGACGATGCAAATCCAAGGTGTACAAACTAACGCCCTATAAACACAGGGTTCACTGGGATGAATAGTGAGTATCACGCTTAAATCATAGCAATGTCGCTAAAACTAAAGAGACGTCAGTGGATTCGAGGTTGCTTAAGAAGAGGAAGTAGTTTCAAAGTTTGCTCAGTTTTTATCGATAACTTGGTTGGATAATTTACAGGCGTAGTGTATCTGTTTAGTCGCACCAATTTGACAGGAAGATGTGATTAATAAGGTTTCAAATTTCGTTTCGTGGAATACGGAATGAACAAGAGCCTGCGCGATTACACAGGCTCAAACTTAGACTCTGCTATAAACTTCGGAGCTCGCTTGGAGCTAGGGTCAGCGACTACATGCGAGCAAGCTGTGCTTTTCTGTCTTTATTCACCACACAAAAGTTACCGCGCTTAGTACGACATTTAGAGCATCGTTCGCATTCAACAGGGCTTCTATCCCCTTCCTTCCAACGCTTAACTAAATGGGGTTCAGAAAGCAGCGGTCTTGAAAGCGCGAAGTACTCAATGCCCGTGTTGTTTGCAATCGCTTCGATAGCATCAAAATCCGTTAGGCCGCCAACCGTGATCACTGGGATATTAACGTCTCGGCTGATCGCGTGACCATATTCGTGGAAGTAGCCTTCAGCTTGAATGGTAAAACCATCGTGCGACTCGCCAATCATAGTGTCTGCTTTGCCATGAATATTGCCTGACACGACAATGCCATCCACACCCACTTGTTCAAGCTTTTTACAGACAATACGTGTTTCCTCAAAGGTGACGCCACCTTCAAAAAACTCGGATGCCGTGAGCTTAACCAAGATAGGGAAATCATCACCCACCAGCTTACGTGTCGCGGTATAGATCTCTAACAAAAATCTCATGCGGTTTTCTAAGCTACCGCCGTATTCATCTTCACGTTGGTTGTAATAAGGGCTTAGAAATTGGTTAATCAGGTAAGTGTGAGCGGCATGAATTTCAACGCCATCAAAGCCTGACTTCTGTGCTCTCAAAGACGCTTGAGCAAACGCATCAACAATGTAGTCGATCTCGTCTGTGGTCATCGCTTTGCCTAGAGTTTGAGTTCCTTTTTCTGGAACCTCACTTGGTGCGTAGATTACTCGCTCGCCAAGGTCATGCGTGGTTTTGGTGCCACCATAAGCCAACTGCATCACGATTTTAGAGTCGTTGTCGTGCACCAGTTGAGTCAGCTTTTGATACTCTTCAATGAATGAGTCGTTATACATACCCATCATGCCTGCATTCGGCTTTTCTTCTTCAACTATGTTCGCGTAGCCCGTCACGATCAGGCCGACTTCACCTTGAGCCAACTCTTCATAGATAGCGTACAGTTTATCTGTCATATGCCCATCTTCGGTGGCCATATTTTCCCACGTTGCACTTCTCATGAAGCGATTCTTTAGTGTCATCTTGCCAATGTGGGTTTCTGTAAACAAAGTGCTCAAGTGTCTTCCTCTCAAAATCGTGTTACGCAAGTTACCCATTAAGCATGGGCACTGATTCAGGCGGATACTACAGAGAATAAGGTAGCGAAAACTTAATCTAGATTAAGAGAGCGGCACTCTCATGTGAGAAAGATATAGAAAGCATCAAAAAGAGATAAAAAAGATTGGAGAAATGGTAACAAAAGAAAGTCGCTAAGTTTTAATAAGCGACTTTGTTCAATTTAATCTGGACTAAGTCAATGGTTCTTACGAGAGGTGTCCACCTGCGAATTTCTGCCTGCTAACAGTTATTTGAACTCATAGGTGTAAGACGCGCCAACACTGTTATTTTCACCGAAATCGTCCTCAGCAAAAATAGTGAAGAAGTTGAATGATTGAGCGTCACTCAACTTGTAGCTAGCACCGACGCCTGCCCAATACCCTGAATAATCATCAGACCCCATTGAACCGCCACCGAAGCCCATAATCGACCACTCATCCGTAATCGTTTTTAAACCAAAGGCACCAATGTAGCCACCATGTGTTGAACTCGGCATCAATACATAATCAGAGCCAACGTTATCATCATCGAAAACCGCCACTTCGCCATCATTATAACTGTAGCCAGCCATAGGGAAGATTTGCCAACCGAACGGCTCAATGTCGAAATAACTCAGTGGTATAAATGTGCCAATACTGTAGTTGTTCTTATAAGCATCGTTGTCATATTCAGAACGGCTAAAGTTGAAGTTAACAATACCCATAGGCAACAGCCATGAGCCGCCTATTCGCCATTCTTCGCCATCTGCGTTAACACGAGCATTGATCATTCGTGCTTCATCAAGCCCAATAGACCCAGAGAACTGCAGATCTTCGTTATAAGCAACGCCAGCTTTGGTTACGATTTTAGTCGGATCATCAGGGTGCTTCTCTTCAGCAAAAGCACCCGTTGAAAATAAAGACACTAAAGTAATGATTAGTAGATTACGTAATGTCATTAGAAGGTCGCGCTAACACCAACAAAGTGGATACGGCCATCGAACGAACCATTCAACAGATTAACTTGACCAAATCGACCATATCGATCCATCTCAACTGCACCCAAATCAGCGTATTCATAGAACACATCAATTAAGATGTCGTCCCAGTAGGTAGATGCGCCAACTGAGTAGCGGTACTGTTCACCCACAGGAAGGTCAACCCATTGCATTGACGGATCGTCTTGCGGAGAAGTTTCGTAAGAGAAGCCAGCTTTCAAACGCCAGTCTGAATTCAATTGATAATCCGCACCTACCGCAAATTTCCAAACGTCATCCCAGTCACGCTCAATCGGAACACCATTAATTGGACTTCCTGCTATTCCAAAATCAAGAACGGTTGTATCCCATTCACTCCAACGATGGAACTGAATACTAGCAAGCAGGTCAAGTTGAGAGTTCAAAGCATAGCTCGCACTGACATCGATGATTTCAGGTAAAGCAATATCAGTTGATAATGAATTCAATACGCCTTGGTTAATAACGCCATTTACATCATTGTTAAACTTATGCTCTAGCTTAGAACGGTAACTTGCGCCCAGCTTAAGTTTATCTGTCGGTGTGTACATTACGCCAAGGTTATAGCCGTATGCCCAGTCAGTATCTTGCTTCGCAGTAAGCATTGACGTTGTTTGTTGGAATGCAGCCCAACTGAATTGCACACCCGCGCCTACTGACCATTGGTCATTCAGCTTATAACTCAGTGATGGGTTCACTTGCATTGCAGTAAGAGTGATATCTTCTAGAAGTGCAGCACCCGCCCAATCACTGCCGTAATCAAGGCTAGAGCCGCCAACAGCGCCAAGCGCGATACCAAGGTGTAATTTGTCTGTGACTTGATGAGCGTGGAAGGCACCAAATGACGGCATTACGGAATGAGCTTTACCATCTGGATTACCACCGTTATCTTGATACTTCATTTCAAGATCGAATGCCATGGTGTTGATGGTCGTTTTGCTTTCGCCCATGTGAGACATAGTGGCAGGGTTTGTCCACATCGCCGCTGCAGATCGAGTGTAAACACCATCACCAGCGCCAGTAGTACCAGCGTTGGCAACGACAGCTTCTTGCAAAAACAGGCCACTTGCGAATGCATTTAAGCTCGTAAAAATTGCAGTGGCAGCTAGAGAGTAAGTAAAAGTTTTGTTCATCAGAGCGCTCATTTAGCCTTAGACATTAAATTGCTCTAAGGTTACCGCAAAGCTCAATAAACAAAGGGAATATCCATTATTCCTGTACAAGCGCTATTTAAATTTTCTGGCGACGTAAGGGCGTGGTTTGTCTCGATGAATTTCACGTTGAGCAGCAATCGCCCTGTTCTTACCTAACCCAACCTTTATCTGATACCAAGTTTCGCAGAATACAGCCATGCCCGGGCTTGACCACCAAGTCTTGTTGTAGAGCTTCTTGTTAGCAGCGACGACATCTGGCGACCGATTCGCACACTCAAGTGCCAACGCATAGGCTTCAGCGTAAGGATCTTCGGCAATCTTGGTCACCAACCCATATTCTTTAGCGGTTTCACAGTCGATCACTTTGGCCGTCATCGCCATTTCAAGGGTGTGATCTTTACGCATCAGCTCTCTAAAAGCGATAGCGCCTCCCATGTCTGGAATCAGACCCCACTTTGCTTCCAATATAGAGAAGTTCGCATCCGGGCTAGCAATTCTAAAATCACCCCCACTGACCAATTGCAGGCCGCCTCCCCAACAACGACCATGAATCGCAAAAATGACAGGGCATGGAATATCTCGCCAACCCAATGAAAAGCGTTGTGCAGCGTTAGGCAATGTCGGTAGCCATTTAAACAAGAGCTTCATCGCCCCAGATTTACTGGTTAATAGGGACTTAACATCAAGCCCTGAACAAAAATCAGAACCCTCACCTTTTACTATTACGGCACGAATCTCGGTGTTCTTTTTCAGCTGAGTCACCATGTTATTCACGCCTTGAAACATTGCCATATCAATAGCATTGAGCTTATCGGGTCGATTCAACACAACCGTCGCAATTTGGTTTTTATCGATAGAACAAGTAATACGATCGAGGTTTGGCATGGTGGCTACCTTATCAGTGGTCAGACCTTTAGATTATACATTTTATTAACATATGCCAAACTTGCACATTAAGAAGCGAGACCTGTGTTGCTTAACGTCTTTCCCTTTACACAAACGACATCAACAAAAAAGCAGTGATGGATCGCTCCATTCACTGCTTTTCATCCGTAGCTTTTATCGCCAATGGCTTTGATTGCCAGTAGCTTTGATTAGAATGGCTTTCGGTCATGAGCAAAACCTATGTTCTTCGAGATTTCAGTAGCAAGAAGATAAAGTAGCTGCCAGCAATAATGGAAACTAACGTCCCTGCCGCAAGCTGCGCTCGGAACACTACCACTTGCCCTAAGCAGTCAGAAAATAGCATATATTCTGGTAACTTAAACCAAAGCGCTGAACATTAAAAAGGCCATTGAAATTCATCATTTCAATGGCCTTCTCGTTCCTACTAGCCAGGCAGCTAGCTAATTACCTAAGCAACTAACTGAGCTGAGACTCTCTCGCTTCTTGGCTACTGAAACCACGCAAAATGTTAAACAGGGTAATCAATGTGAACAGCATGATAACGAGCGATAAATGCCACGCTTCCCCTAACCCTAACTGAACCAGGCCCATACTCACCATTGAAGACACCACCATCTGCCCGCCACCAGACATCGCAGCCGCCGCGCCAGCGTTCTTCTTATAAGGCAACATCACTAACGCCTGAGCACAAGGTAACGCAATACCATTACCAAGGATCATCAAGAACTGACCAAGCATGAGATACAAAGGTTCGAGTGGACAGAAGAACAGCCACAAGGCCGCAGCAACGTGCAATACAGGTGTGCATAACAGAGTTTTCTTGTTACCCAGCATAGGGCGAATACGGTTACATAAGCCTGTTCCGCCAAGCATGCCTAATGCTGGAATCACCGCCCACATTGCGTATTCATCTGACGTCATACCAATCTGGTTCTGCATGATAAATGGCATCACCGACACAGTGGTGATCATCAAGCTAAAGTTAAGCCAACCGATACTCGCAAAGCTCATAAAATAACGAGAAGTGAGTAACTCTTTATATTGAGAAACCATTCTCTTAGGCGAAGGGATCGCCGAAACCTGAGTGACGGTTTCCTTAAATTTGAACGCTAACACCACCCAAGCTAATGAGACATAGCCAAGTAGCGAGATAAACACCATGCTCCAGCCAAAATGGAAGTTAATGAATCCACCGATAACGGGCGCGATCAAAGGTGTTATAGACGCAACCATAGCAATGTAAGACATCGCCAAAGGCAAGTCTGCCCCACTGAATCTGTCTCGCGTAGAAGCACGAGCAAGTACCGCGCAACAACCGGTTCCTAAGCCTTGCAGGAATCGCCCCATCACCATGCTAGTAAACGAATGGCTGAAGAAGATGATCATCAATAACCCAAGCATGGCAATCAACAAACCGCTTAGCAGTACCTTCTTGCGTCCCAAAGCATCGGAAATAGGGCCATAAATAAACTGGGAAGGGCCAAAGCCTAATAAATACACACTCACCAAAAGCTGAGCTTGCTCTAGCGAGACATCAAAATCTTTTGCGATCCAAGGTAAAGAAGGAAACACCAAGCCCATACTGAGCTGGCCGATACTGATGACCAAGCACGCAAGTAAGATCGATTTAAAATCAAATCCACCACTCATCGTTTAATAGGTCCGTTCGAAGAAAAATCGTGCGTATCTAACTCACAACATAAAAACTGAGAAAATAGCGAAAATGCTGCTGGTGAGTTGTTCATAATGCTCCGACGGGATCAAATAGAGAAAGGCAGAGTAAACATACGTGAGCTTGTATAATCATACAATAGGCGTTCAACTAAATATGTGAATAGTCACTTTTCAGCAACCTCGGCTTTCCGCCAATCGGTCACAAGCGCTAGACTAACACTAGATGCTCATAATCAAGGGATTTCAATGAACACTCATCACCGTATTTTTTCATGTGCTTTGGCGCTGCTTGCCTCTGGTCCTATAACGTCAGCCTTTGCATGGCAGGCAGAGAAGATCACCGACGGACTCGTGATCCCTTGGGGACTGGCTTATGTCAACGATAAGTCCATGTTAGTCACAGAAAAATCAGGCGTCATTAAACATGTCGATTTAAAAACAGGCGATCAAAACACACTGTTCAGGCTGCCCAATGTATGGGCGAAAGGCCAAGGTGGATTATTGGATATCGCACTCTCCCCTTTTGAAAACGGAAAGTTCTACGTCACTTACAGTAAAGACGTCGATAGTGAAGGCGTAACGACACTGGCTTCTGCTAATTACAGCAATAATGAAGTCACCAATTGGACAGATGTGTTTGTATCTAAATCTAGAACGGACACCGGACGTCACTTTGGTAGCCGTATCACCTTTGATGATAGCCACCTGTATTTTTCAATCGGCGACCGTGGTGATCGAGACAACGGCCAAGACACCATGACTCACGCCGGATCAATATTACGACTGAATGCCGATGGAAGCACACCAAGCGATAACCCATTCACGGATAACAACAAAGTGCTCAATGAAATTTGGAGCTTTGGCCATCGTAATCCACAAGGTCTGTATTACGATTTCCCGACTCAAAAGCTTTGGTCGATTGAACACGGCCCTCGCGGTGGTGATGAAATTAACCTAATAAAAGCGGGTGCCAACTATGGGTGGCCTGTCACCTCACACGGAAAAGAGTATTGGGGCCCTATCAGCGTTGGCGAATCGGAAACCAAAGATGGTATTGAAGCGCCAAAAAAAGTCTATGTTCCTTCAATCGCTCCGGGCAGTTTGCTTGTTTACCAAGGAGACAAATACCCAGAGCTGAAAGGCAAACTGCTGGCTGGCGCACTAAAACTTACTCACATCAATATTGTGACAGTCAATGAACAAGGTGAGGCAATCGAGGAAGAACGCATTTTAGAGGACTTGGGCGAAAGGGTAAGAGACATCGAAACTTCACCAAACGGAGACATCTTCTTCAGCACTGATAATGGCAACCTGTACCGCTTGAAAAAGTAGCCGAGACCTCGTTCAAGTAAAGGCACTTACCTTACAACGACATTTATAAATATAAGCCGTTAAAAGTGGGCTCAACGCCCAGTTAGCGGCTTTAAATTTGCAAAAATGAATGCGCTAAAACAGTGCATTGACTCCAAATTCGTCATCAATTTCGACCACCTTTTTCACAAAAACTACAACAAATCACCATACAGCTGTAACTCCATGATATTTAAGGAATGCAAAGTTTGACTACCCCCAAGTTTCTGCAACCTTTCCCTATGTATTCGATTGACTATCCCCTGATTTGATTTAGACTCGTTCCCGGCTAGAAAGAAAGTTCTTTGTATATAAACATTTCGTTGGATTACTAGTAACCCCGTTGTGTTGTACGCAATAGCAATAAACTTTTCCGCGCTATCAGTGCCACAATTGGCTCAAAATAAAAATTTAATTTTAGGATATCATCATGTCTAACACAGTTACTGGTACAGTAAAATGGTTCAACGAAACTAAAGGCTTCGGCTTCATTCAACAAGAAAACGGCCCAGACGTATTCGCACACTTCTCTGCTATCACTGGCGACGGTTTCAAAACTCTTGCTGAAGGCCAAAAAGTTGAGTTCGTAGTATCTCAAGGTCAAAAAGGCCCACAAGCTGACAGCATCAAAGTACTTTAATTTAGTATTTTAAAGCTTTCTAAAAATAGCCAGCCTCTGCTGGCTATTTTTTTACCCGCTATTCAGAGATTTAAGGTAATATTCCCCTTCACTATTTCTACCTAAGACACCCTCTCAATGGCTCTTAAACCGACAATCTATAAGTTTCGTATCTCTTTAACCGATATGAATCGCGACTATTACGACTCTTTCAATCTAACGGTTGCACAACACCCTTCTGAAACAGAACAGCGAATGATGGCTCGAATCATGGCTTTCTGTATCAATGCGTCTCCTGAACTTGAGTTCACTAAAGGGTTGTCTAGCATTGAAGAACCCGATTTATGGCAAAAGTCGTTAGACGATCAAATCCTAGAATGGGTTGATGTAGGCGAACCTGATCCAGAGCGTGTTAAGAAGGCAACTCGCCTATCTAAATCAGTACGCGTATTCAGCTTCAACACTAAATCAAACGTTTGGTGGGAGCAGAACAAAGGTAAATTCGGCTACCTAAAAGCTCAGATCGTTCGTCTAGACAACGATGGTATTGAGCAGCTAGCAGCGATGACACAACGTACGATGGATCTTTCAGTCATGCTGACGGGTAACTCTGCTTTCATTAACAGCGATACTCAATCGGCAGAAGTAACGTGGGAAGAGCTACAGAGTAATGACTGAGCGTCCAACCCCGAATAATTCGCAAACAGCAGCTAGCCAGCTAGAAGAAGCCAAGCAACAAGCCGACGCGCAGCAAGAAATCAAAGCTAAACAACAAGCTAGAACCAAGCTTCACCAGTGTTTAAAAGAAGCAGGTTTAGGTTCAGTCAAAGCGCTCTCGACAGGCTACGAGAAAGAGCTGTCGTCATTTATTGATGAAAACCACGCTTTGTTTAAACACGCTTGCGAGAACAAGCCGGAGAACTCTGCACGTCAGACGTTGCTTGGCTTGCTAACCAAGGAACATATCGATGCAAGCTATCGCTTTGAAAGCAATAAAGAAGCGAATGAGGCGATGCAAAATGTATTCGATAATACAGTGGGAACTGAGCACAGCGACAAGTTTCAAAACTCTAACGCTCAACAGTTAAAACTAGTCACGCATTTGTGGTTGTTCATTCAAGGACGACTAGGAATGGATTACAGCCTAGCCAATGATCACGCAGCTGTAGCCGCTACGCTACTGTCTCGTATATCGAGAAGCAGTGATGATGAGATTCGCGTAGAGTTCATGGCGAGTTTTTACGATGGTTTGAGCATCTATCAAGCCGAGAACAAGCCATCCGGTATTGTTCACCACTTAAAGCGTTTGTTTAACCTTTCTTAAGCACTCCACCAGCGACTGATTCTAGTTACGCTCTATATGCTTTCAACAAACGTTAAGATATAGAGCGTGCTTTTTCTGCTTGGCCGCAACAGATTCCCTATTACGTTCATTCTTCACTTTAGGGAATAACAGCATTCTCAGCCATTACAGTTGACTTCATTACAGGCGTAAAAAAGCCCCGCATAAAGCGAGGCTTAGAATATATTTCAATGAACATCAATTTACAGAGGCTAAATTGAATTCATCTAATAATGCAGTGAATCAACGCAGGCCGTGTAAGAACTCGTGGCGCGTTGCTGGGTTTGATCTGAAGATACCGCCTAGAGCTGTTGTTGTCGTTTCGCTGGTTGCATCCATTACACCGCGAGATTTCACGCAGTAGTGAACCGCATCCATGGTTACAGCAACGTCATCGGTTTCGAGTAGCGTTTGCAATGCAACAAGGATCTGCTGCGTCATACGCTCTTGAACTTGTGGGCGCTGAGCAAAGAATCGAACAATACGGTTAATCTTTGAAAGACCAATGATTTTTCCACGCGGGATATAAGCGACCGCAGTCTTACCATCAATCGTCACTAAGTGGTGCTCACAAGTACTGGTCACGGTAATGTCTTTTACTCGTACCATCTCACGAACGCCCATCTTGTTTTCGATTACCGTAATTTTAGGGAAATTGGCGTAATCCAAACCAGAGAAAATTTCATCCACGTACATTTTAGCAATACGTTGCGGTGTTTCTTCCAGACTATCGTCCGTAAGATCAAGTTCAAGGAGAGTGAGAATCTCACGCATATGGTGTTCGATTCGTTCCTTTTTCTCTTCTCGGCTAACCTGGTTTGGACTCATTGGTGTCTCTAAACCACGGCTTGCTAGCGCATCTTTAACCAACTTCGCTGATTCGCTAAGACCTGACATTGAACTTCCTCTTTTATTACCCCTTCTGGATGGCAAACAAGGATACTCGGAATTTTGAATAAATACACCCATATTTTAAGGGAGGTCATTATTTACGGGGCTTAAACTGTGCTAGAGTGGCTAGAATTTCGTTGGCGAACCATCATGATTTGATAACTATTGAATCCCTATTGCCAACCGCCAAATCAAAATAATAACGATCAAAGGATTTCAATTATGGGCTGTTGCGACGCTCCGGGCTTGATGCCAATTGAAGAAGCACTAGATAAGCTGCTATCACCAATTCAACCTATTCAAACGACCTTATCACTGCCATTAGCAGAAGCATTGGGTTACGTACTTGCTGAAGATATTCTATCCCCTATTTTCGTCCCTCCTTTTGATAACTCAGCAATGGACGGCTATGCACTGCGCTTAGCAGACCTAGAGAACAGTAAAGTGCTGCCTTTAGCGGGCAAGTCCTTTGCAGGTCAACCTTTTGAAGGTGAATGGCCAGCAAACACCTGTATTCGCATTATGACTGGCGCAAAGATCCCGGAAGGTTGTGACGTCGTAATCATGCAAGAAAACACTGCTGAAACTGACGCTGGCATTGAGATTCAGCAAGACGACATCAAGCTGAACAATAACATTCGCCCTACCGGTGACGACATCAAGCAAGGCGATATCGTTCTTAGCCGTGGCGAACGTTTAACACCTCGTGACATTCCAATGATTGCTTCGCTCGGTGTGAGTCATGTAACTGTGGCACACAAACCTAAAGTCGCTTTCTTCTCTACTGGCGATGAGCTCAAGCCATTAGGTCAGCCTCTTGAAGATGGTCAGATCTACGACAGCAACCGCTACGGTATCAAACCACTGATTGAAGCGTTTGGTTGCGAAGCAATTGACCTAGGTATTATTCCTGATTGCCCTGCAACGCTTAAAGAAACCTTTGTAAAAGCGCAAGAACTGGCAGACGTAGTTGTCACTTCTGGTGGCGTAAGTGTCGGCGAAGCTGATTACACCAAAGACATTCTTGAAGAGCTTGGCGAAATCGGCTTTTGGAAACTAGCAATCAAACCAGGTAAACCATTCGCATTTGGTGAGCTAGACAACGCTTGGTTCTGTGGCCTACCGGGTAACCCAGTGTCTGCAATGATGACCATGTACGTGTTAGTTCAACCTATGCTGGCTAAACTTGCCGGTCACACTGCGTGGACAGCACCAGAATCGATTCCTGCTATCACTAAATCTGCATTCAAAAAAGGCCCAGGCCGTACTGATTACCAACGTGGCATCTACTCGATTGAAAACGGTCAGTTTGTAGTAGAAACAACAGGTAATCAAAGCTCCGGCGCTTTCCGCTCAATGAGCTTAGCAAACTGCTTTGTGGTACTAGAGCGCGAACGTGGCCGTGTTGAAGTCGGTGAAACGGTTCAGATTCAACTGTTTAACTCCACGCTTTACTAACGAGGCTTGCTGATGGAAATACTGTCTGACGCAGAGATGCTTCGTTACAATCGCCAGATCATTCTCAAACAGTTTGATTTTGAAGGCCAAGAAGCGCTGAAACAGAGTTCAATCTTAGTGTTAGGTGCAGGTGGTTTAGGCTGTGCCTCTGCTCAATACCTCGCGACTGCGGGAATTGGTAAGCTAATGCTGATCGACGACGATGTTGTCGAGCTTTCAAATTTGCAGCGACAAGTACTTCACACCGATACTGATATTGGTAAGAAGAAGGTCGATTCTGCCGCTGAATCATTACAGGTGTTAAACCCACACCTTAGAGTTGAAACGGTCGACCACAGACTTGATGACGAGGCACTAGCAAAGCTCATTGAAGCGCATTCGTTAGTACTTGATGCCAGCGACAACGTTGAAACGCGCAATCAATTGAACCGCTTATGTTACGCATCTAAAACGCCTTTAGTTTCTGGTGCTGCGATTCGCATGGAAGGTCAGATTAGCGTATTCACTTATCAAGATGAAAATGCACCTTGTTACCAGTGCTTGAGTGCTCTATTCGGCAACGCTGCTCTAAGCTGTGTTGAAGCCGGTGTGATGGCACCTGTTGTAGGCATGGTAGGCGCGGCTCAGGCTTTGGAAGCTATCAAGGTTATTGCCAAGTTTGGACAACCAAAGCAAGGCAAACTTTTGATTCTCGATGCCATGTCTCACAGCTGGCGTGAAATGAATTTAATGAAGATGCCTAATTGTTCGGTGTGTGGTAAGTAATAAAAAGAGCCAAAGCCCATTGAGTTGGCTTTGGCTCGTTACCCTAATACGTTGTTAATGATTAGAAGTATATTCAGAAGCGACGTAATCTAGCTCCTTTTGCTCTGCGAGCATCTCAACTACAATTTCAGGTAGTGATGGAACCCCATGAAGAAAACCTTGTTGGTTAAAGCCGCCTAGAGCTTCCAGAAATGCACAGGTGTCTTTATTTTCAACACCCTCATAGATAATACGTGCGTTTTTTACCGAAACGAGCTTCTTAACTTCATCGATTTTTTGCATGTAATCAATGTTATGGCAAAGTCCCCATGTAATGGTTTTATCTATTTTTATCTCACTAATAGGCAGTTTTACAATACGTTCAATATTCGATGCTTCCATCCCAAAGTCATCTATAGAGATCTCAAAACCATTCAACCTTAGCCGTAAAATATTTGCCAACAATTCTTTTTCAATATTGCCTGAAAGCCCCTTTTCAGTCAGCTCTACAACGATAGTATGCTCAATACCTTGCTTATAGATCTCGAGTAGATTATCGACAACAGATTCATCAGTCAGTAAATTAGGATCGATATTAATTGAGAACCTCAACGATTTATCAAGTTCACTGAAGTGGAGATGATAATCCTGAATGAATTTATTTATCACGATATTGGTAAAAACCTTTTGCTTTCCTAGCTCTTCAATTACTGGCAAAAAATAGCTCGGTGGAAGTAAGGTCCCGTTTTCATCAGACCATCGTGACAACACTTCAAACCCCGAAATAACATTTATATCCGAAACAACTTGCGGCTGATAAACCAGATTGATGGGAAAATCGTCATCGATGATTGTTGCACGGTTACCAAAGCCAAGCTCGCTTTTGGTTATGGTTTCAACTTCAAGTGCTTTATCAACCAACTCACTTATTTGGTTAGCCCAAATAGGCTTTTCTAGTGAAGCGACAACATTTAACTCATAGAGCTTTCCAAGCATACTCACCGAGCTAACAATGGATTTATCCAAACCTGAAATAATGATTATTTTAGACTCAACATTTTGTTGCGACATCATACTCAAGAGTTCAAATCCATCGCCATTGGGCATCATGATGTCCATAATCACCAAATCAAATGATGCGTTTTGCATTTTGCTCATTGCATCGAACGCATTTTCTGCAAACTGTACAGATGTTTTTTTATTAGATAAAGAGACCGCATTTTTAATGACCTCTCTCGATAGTTCAACATCGTCAACAATCAATACTGTGTTATTCATTCTCTTCACCTTTATAGTTTGCAATAATATCCATCCAAGTGCGTTGTGATTTCATTTTCTTTGAATCCAAGTTCATGACCTTCATTGATCTATCGTTACTTCTTACACTTCGATACTCGCAGCCCAATGAAAAAAACAGATCAAAAATCCTTTTGCTTTTCAGTAGTATATAAAGCTCTTTATCTGGATTTAAGCTTTGTAGATACTTGTACGCCTCTCTGCCCATTGTGTCTGTAAATGACGAATAATGAGTGCAGTTAAAAGTAACAACTAAATGTGCTCTATCTTCTTTAGATACTAAGACTTGCTCCAAAAAATCTGCTGCAAGATTATAGTTAGCACTTAATAAGTGTCCGATTAATTGCCCATTAACCGTGACGAGCGTTAACTCTCCAGAATATTGATTTATTATTTTTTCAATAATTACCTTTCTACTCATACCTAAATCTTCTAAATTACTGAGCATAACGTTATCCTCATATTCAAAGATGACATCAATTAACTTGGTAATCTTCCCAAGAAGGAATGAATTATTTGAGTTAATCACCGTAACTTCTGTTTGGACGTGCATGTTCATATCAATATAACCGTTATTATTAAATTTATTCGTTAACCCTGTGAGAACTGTTTGTGAGTCGTTTGCCTCCCAAACATCAAATATGTTGACTCCAATAAGGTCCAGTAACTCGTTTTGACGTTTTAAGTGGGGAGTTGTTACTCCTCTTTCCCAACGGCTTAGTGTCACAACGTCCAGGTTGTTAAAGTTAGAGTTACTTCTTTGAATCGCATCAACAAAATTAGTTTGAGACAAACCATTATTAACACGAAACGTACGTATAATATTTCCAAACATAGCTTTATTTTCTTATTCGTTATTGTGATTTAGCTTATTTTTAATTAAATACGAACAAAAGCTAAGGGCAAGCTGTGATTGAATAATTTGAAAATGCCCAGCTACTCTCAACACTTATTGGATGATAGTTATTTTCATAACAGTTTGGGCATTATCTTGATGACAATGCCCATAACTCTCAGAAAAACAGATGAAAATAATACATGAAGATCCGAAGATGGCTTACCCTCAGGTTATAGGTAGGAGTATTTAACTAAGTTAGCAAGTACCACCTGATAAAGCGCAATGAAGCTTTAGCTTTAGATCGCTCGGGTTGAGCGGTTTGGTTAGATAACACGAAAAGTATTGGTCCATTCGAGCCTCTTCTTGAATGGTAGCTCGTGCCGTAACGGCAATTATAGGTAACGATGGCTTACGCTTTTCCAACTCAGAGGCAAGCTCAATGCCATCCATAACCGGCATTGAAATATCCGTCAGTACAACATCAAAGTCATGTTCAGAAGCGAGTGCTAAAGCCTCCAAACCATCATTCGCGGTCATGCATTCACAACCTAGCTCGTTTAAGTGGAACTCTAGAATTTCTCGGTTGAACTCAACATCATCAACGATCAAGGCTTTTTTACTTGTGCAGTCTAAGCGCTCTCTAACGTTATATACCTGTTCAGCAACACCGTTAGAACACTCAAGAACATTCATAATTTCTTCAGCTGGGAGTGAGATAACAAAAGTACTACCGGTGCCGAGCACACTCTCAACACGCAACGAACCCTTCATTAACTCTACGATGGTTTTAGTTATCGCCAAGCCCAAGCCAAAACCAAACTGTTGGTCTTCTTGATTAACCTGTTCAAAGCCGTTAAACACCGCATCCAATTTATCTTGGGGAATACCGACTCCAGTATCGCTTACGGAGATATTGAATGCTCTATCGTCGGTTGAAACTTCTATTGTCACCCCTCCCTTGTTTGTAAACTTCAATGCGTTCGAAACTATATTATTGATTGCTTGCTTAATACGAAGCTCATCAATCATCAATGTTGTCGAAGCATCGACATTGCATATAATATCAAGCGACAATTGTTTAGACTCGCTAAGCGGAAAAAACGTATTTTCAATTTCGCGCATCAAACTCATTACTGACAGGCATTTAGGGTTTAATGAATAGCTTGCTGCTTTTACTCTTTCAAAATCCAATAGGTCATTCACAATGCCTAAAATAGTATTGCTCGCACTCGAAATACCGTTCAGCTGATGGCGATATTCGTCAAAGTTTTTGCTATGGCTTAGCATATGTGTATAACCAATAATCGCGTTCAGTGGCGTGCGAACCTCATGGGACACATTTGAAAGCAGCACCGATTTCTGTTTATTGGCCTCACTCGCCTCTTGCGCTGCTATCTCGTACTGCTTCGTTCGCTCTTCAACTTCATATTCAAGCCCTTCAATCAAATTTTGAATCTGGATCCCAGCCTCAGAATAAGCCTTTGAAAGCTGTTCAATTTCGTCTCCATTACTATAAACAGTATGTCTGGATTTATTAAAATCACGCTGCTTTAGATATTTAGCTTGTGCGATCAATTTAGAAATAGGTATCAGCATCTTATTCACCGCGATTGAGTTAATAGCTAAAAACAGACCAAGCAAAAGGATATAAGCAAAGAACAGGCGTTTGATCAATGAGTTATCACCAGATAAAACCAGCTCTTTGGTGGTCGCATAACTGGAACGAATCACATGCTCTGGCGTGACTAAAATCAACCTCCAACCGGTTTGACGGTTCTGAACAAAAGTGACATTGAAAACACCTTTTTCGCCACTTACCACAAAACTACCCAAGTAATGTGACATGATATGGCTTCCGACACTCTTTTGAATTTGTTCATCAAAAACACTTTCAGACATCAATTGGTCGACATTCTGTTGTAGATTCGACGCGATAAGCTTGCCGCTGTCGTCTACTAAGAAATAACGGTATTGGAATTCATCGATCATATTTTCAAAAGTCAGTGAACGAGAAAAATACTCTAAATCTAAATCAAATTTGAGTAACGCGTTATCCCAGTGCTCTGGACGGATATAAATGGCAAACTTAGTGACGTGCCCCACTTTAACTTCTTTCCCTATATAGAAATTCTTGTAGTGGATCATGCGACTAAAATCGACAGAAATAGAGCGGCTTACAATACCATTTTCGGTGATAGAGACTTCTTGGTTGCGTTCAGTGTCAATAAAAAGCACCTTTTTGATAAAGGGCTTAAGCTTAGTATTGATATAAGCCAGCTGTTTATTACGAAGTGCCTCGTTTTTCGATTCATTAACAAAATCATGAGCAAAATCAATCGCCACATGATCCACTTCCTCAGTGATCAGCTCGACCTCTTTATCAAGGGTTACACTTTGAGCTTTCACAAAGGTAAGTAGAAGCTTTTTGTTATTTCCCGTAATGCTCTCCTTTATCTCTTCAAATTGGTTTTGTGAAGAAACCTGAACGATTTCGATAGCGGAGTACGTAAGCAACACCACAAATAGAACCAGTATTGTTGCGTTGGTGAAAATGATTTTATTTTTAAAAGACACGTTCATATCCTCCAACTTAAGCGTCAAAAAGTTGAATCATGGCGTTAGACACATCCATCAAAATCTTTTTTCCTGCACTTTCATTGATTACCGCGTCGTAGTGCTCCAATTTAAGACAAATTCTTGCAACCTCTGTAGCCCCGCAAGATAACGCAATGCCTTTCACTTTATGGGCGAGCGCTCGATTGGACTCACCTCCTTGAAGAATATCATCATTAACCTTGTGCAAACTTCTAATAGCAATCTGACGAAATCGAACGCCAATATCCGATTGAAAGTTACAACCCGTCGCCATTAAAAATACATTTGTGTCGATGCTATACATACCAATTTCTCCCGCCTTCGTGACCCCCCTTAATTTTGACCGTCTGTTACAAAACTGATATGGCAGATCGAGAATTTAAATAACCGGCATGCCTAATGGCATTGTCTGTTTTTTAACTTGGCTTATGCCATATTCACTGCTGGCTACATTTGGACAATAGATCACACTTTTTATGATTATCGAGTGAAAATAATGGCTCAACTTTTCAGACATACTTTTAGACGCTTGGAACAATTAGGTCGAGTGTCTATAAAACAAATATTTGGCGTAACGGCCTTCTATGTAGATCACGTTTTGCTCGTTCTACATAAAAGTGGGGAGCTGTACCTCAGAGGAACACCGGCACAAGAAGGCTACTTTATTAACAAGGGCTACCCCAAGGTGAATGCGAGCGTACTTGGAGTAAGTCAGAATGCGGATTATTACAAGTTGCCAGCAAACCCTTGGAGCAAGTATTCTTTGACTCTATGTGAAGCAGAAATCGCACTAGAGCAAATAAAGAGATCACGAAGCAGTTATATTTCTGCTCCCGAAAGGCTCAAAGACTTACCCAACATGCGATTCTCAACTGAGCAACTTCTTGAGAAAGCGGGTATAAACTCCATTGAGAAACTCAAAAACCTGGGCACGATTGGTGCTGTAGAGGCTATCCAACAGCATACCCACCATAAACCAACCATCGAGTTAGTTTGGTCGTTAGAGGGTGCAATCCAGGGTATACACCGTTCACAACTGCCGACGAACCTAAAAAATGCATTGCGCACCCAAGCTCAAAGTTATTGTTAGCCTATATTGTTTTAACGAAGCTTAGATTCTTGTTAAATCCAAATGCGGTCAATTTGATGCCGTGGCTATTCCTAGCTACGGCTCATTAGGCTAACCCGCTGTCCTTAAGTGATTTCACTCAAGTTTAACGTCTTTAAATTAGCCTCCCCTTTCATTTGATCGCCCACTCCGTTTTAATTTTCACTGCCAGCCTTTATTTTGGTTTCCTACTATTCCCTCTGCTACAAATTACCATTCAAGTTTTAATGCAACTGAATTTATAACTATTTATTTTACAACCTGCCCTATCGCTACCAAACTAGGCATATCAACACAACACTAATAAAAGGTGCCTAAATATGCGTTCATTAATCTTTATTTCAACAGCAGTATTAGCAACTCTTATCTCTTTTCAGTCGGCGGCCGCAAATGTCACTGTGCGTTGGACAGGGAAAGTACCGACTTCTGACTGCGCTTCAAACCCTATTAGCAATCAAGTCGCGTTCAACTCACAAAGCGAACGTTGTAAGGTTGAACTTAAACAAACTGAAATAACTAATACAAAAACAGCAAATAAAATGGTTTCGTTTGATGTGTAATATGAAAGGAAAACCCATTAAGTAGGCATAATAGCCAGATTAATATTCAACCTGACCTTGCATGTAATCGCAGCAAATAAATAATACGGGTATGATAATTAAACTGGCTGTTTGTTTATGCACTTAATCTTACATAAAGGGTCGCTAAGAATTTCGCTAGCCGACCACCCAACGATAAAACCCATCCAGCTCACACTCAGTGAATTTTTAGTTCTAAAAGAGTTACTCACTCATCAAGGGGAGCATTTAACCAAACACCATCTACTAAAAATGGGATGGCCCAATTCATTCGTCTGTGACAATGCATTGAATATGGTGATCATGTCTTTAAGAAAGAAGCTTCTTAGGCTCGGTGGATGGATAGAAATCAATACCATTTACAAGATAGGTTATAGTTTAAATAAAACTGACAAAATATGTGTTTTGCAGTGAATTTAAACACTCCCGTCCAAAAACCAGCGCCGCCAACCTACAACTTGCCTTTGAATATGACCAATGCATTCGGTCAGCACAGCAAGCGCACCGTGAGAGAGGAACTTCATTTCCCAAGCTAATAACAGCAGTGCTGAGATAGTCTCTAGCGAAGCATTAACCTCCATTAACAAACTTACGGCGCACTCTTTTCCTGCCGTTGTTGATTTATTTTGTAGATTCGCTAGGGCTTTGTTTCCTAAATCAGGAAACTAATGCTTAAAGCTACGATCAGATCAGATCATCTAAGTTCACTCACATACTTAGAGCAATGCCAAAGCCTCGCTAC